>CAZNHE010000028.1:0-5758 GCA_964572735.1 uncultured Chitinophagales bacterium
ATTTAGGTTGCCCATCAGGAACGGTAGTGTCAAAGGGACGAGGTTCGGGATTTCATGATCCTCTGCCAGGACAGAATAATTTACGGGACGGATCTGAGCAGGAAAGAGGAAGATACCCCGCGTCATAGCTTACGGGAAACACTCGCGGGGATAAAACATACCCTCAAGAGGGCGGCTGCTTTCACTCGTCCGCGTCCGCATGACTCTGCAGGGAATGCCATCCGTGATAAATGGGGAAAAAGGTGGGATAACGATTGGAAGTTCCTCGCCACAAACGACACAATGTCTGCACCCGAAGTGAAAAAGACGTTTCAGGGCCTTGCCCTCCCCCGACCGGTCCTGCACAAAATTTATTGCCAAAACGCCCTCAAATGGTACCCGAACCTGCAGCAGCATTCCTGAAAGAGCATCGACTTCAGTTGTCCTGTCCGGGCGGACTTGAAAATTATTCATTAAAAACGAGTAACATAAGTAAAATTATCGTCTGTAGTTTTTAATATACCTTCTGGTGTGAGATGCCATGAGTATCCACGGGAATGTCTTATCTCAGCCAGATGATTAACATACGGTAATGCGTTTCTTTTTTACGGGGATGCGGTTTATACTATACTTGCAAACATTCAAGAGATTGGGTAATTGACATTGCAAAACAGTCGTTATGGCGAAAATGCAATAGGATGATTTTTAAGTTCGATATCTGAATAGATGCCTGAACAGCCGATTTTGAGAAATAGTATTCGTAAGATCCCGGGAGTTATGATTACGGAAGGGTTCATTTATTATGAAGATACTGATACCGGTAGATACCTCTCCATTGATTAACAATTCGATAATCGACGAAGTTTCTGCTACTATAACCAAAGCAAATCCATCCATACAAATTGACCAGAACAGCGCTTTATTCTGGGAGAATATTTCACCGGGATACGATTGTATCCATTTTCACTGGCCGGAGGCCATTTTCGGCTGGAAGATCCCGGATCAATCCGACCTCATAGCGTTCAAGGCAAGGCTGAGGAAATGGAAAAAGTGTTCACGGATTGTCATTACGGTTCATAACCTGATTTCTCATAACTCAAACCCATTGAATCAGAAGCTGTATGACATTGTTTATGGATGCGCCGATACCTTCATTCATATGAGCAACACCAGCCGGCAGCTGTTGCTGGAGCGGTACAATCATATCATCCCCGAAACGGCGCAGCACGTCGTCATCCCACACGGGTTATACCAGATCTATGATAACTCGGTTTCCAGGACAGAGGCGCGAAAAAAGCTCGGCCTTGCACCCGACCGTTTCGTAATCCTGGTTTTCGGACGGGCCAGGAGCAACGCCGAAGAAGAAGTCATAAAATACATGATCGATTATTTCCCCGATAATAACCGCAAAATTATTGTGCCGAAATGGAATTTCTATAAGGGAAACGTTCCTTCCCTCTTCAGAAAAAGGATCGACAGAAAGCACTACCGCTTCCTCAATATTTTCATACCCGTTCATGAAGTGCAGTATTATTTTAACGCGAGTGATATTGTATTTATTCAGCGAATGAACAACCTCAATTCCGGGATCCTGATCCTAGGCTTTGCTTTTGGAAAGGTACTCGTGGGACCAAATTATGGGTCGATGGGTGAAATCTTACGGGAAACCGGCAACCCGACATACGACCCGCATAACTTTGCTTCTATTATTGAAGCGGTGCAAAGAGGAAAAGAATTGTCGGGAGCGGATAAGGGAGCGCAGAATCTGGAGTATGCCAGGAAAAACTGGAATATGGAACTGACCGCCGCCAAACATATCCGGGTTTATAAGAGTATGCAGGAACGCCTTTCGTTATGACGGTTCCATATCGGGTTTGACTGCTCCCAAAAACGTATGGTTATGAGAAGAAACCTCGTGAGACTGGCATCCGGCGGAAAAGGACAGCGATGCTCTTGGAGAGAGCCTCATTCAAATCAGATGCGTTTCAGCAGAAACTCCAAGATCCCGCAGCATGCTCTCAATTTCATCCCGGTAGAGAGGATTCATGATTAGCAGGTGATCCGGTTTCCATTCCGTCAAAAAAGCGGGCGCCTTGATTTGCTGTCCGGTGCCGGCTGTAAACCTGTTTGTTTTCCGGGGGTTGATGTCCACCGCAAAATCGATCGTTCCATGGGGATCCACGATGTTCAGAAAGGTGACCCCTTTCGATCCTGCTCCCCATATGACCACTTTTTTCTCCTGATCATGCCATCCGGAAAGACGATGTTCCCAATAGGCCGTCTTCCGGCGAAATCTTTCAGAAAATTGTGTGATGGAATCGGGGATCCTGTTCGTGGGTGCAGAAAATTCTGCTAAAGGGCCGGAAACCTTATCTCCCCCAGCCGCAACCGTGAAAGCCGTCAGATACTGATCGCCGAACGCAGGGGCAAGATTGATGATCCGCAACGCATTTGCTTCCATCAAACGGGTAAGCGAGGCAGGCGTGAAATAGGAGATATGTTCATAAATGAGATCCCAGATTGCCAGTTGATCAATCGTATATTCCCCATTAGGTACCTCAATAAAAAGAATAGCCTTCGGATCGGCCGCAAGGCTCTTTTTCATCATCCGGATGAAACTGTTGGGATCAGAGATGTGCTCCAGAACATGGCGCGCCGAGATAAAACCGGCGGTCTGATCGGCGTATCTGGAGGAATAATAATCCTGCACAAAAGTAACAGGAGAATGATCCGCCAGAAAAGTTTCTCCCCCCCGCGCCTCCGCGTCTCCGCGCGAAACCTCCCTCCTCTGCGTCTTTGCGTCTTCGCACGACCCCCCCTCCCTCTGCGCCTTTGCGTCTCCGCGCGAAATCTCTTCCTCCCGCGTCTTTGCGTCTCCGCGCGAACCCCTCTCCCGATCGTCGGGGCGATAACCCGGATCATATCCGATGCCTTTGTTGGAGCCTTTCCGGCAAAGCCGGAGCAAAAATTCGCCCTGGCCGCAGCCGACGTCGATCACATTCTTACCCCTGATTCCGTATTGTCCGATCAGGGAATCGGTCAGTCCGTTCAGGTAGTTCTGGAACGACGGAGAGAAATCCAGTGCATTTTCATACTGTTGATCATATTCCATGATCTGCGGATCAAATGCCTTGTTAAACAGGTGGCCACAATGTCCACACCAGGTCAGCGCGATATCTCCCCTTGCAACGGACCGGGCTTCTTCCCGGCTGTCAAAAAGTAAATTGCAGAATACCGGCACCTCTCTCACCAAAATAACTTCCCTCAGATTCCGGCCCGAGCATACCGGACACCCCTGTATTTCTTCCATTTCCTATTGATTAATGATGGTATGGACACGTTCATGCTCGACGGGAACAAGCCGCGGATGCAACCCCATCTCCTCAAGATCCTCTGAAATCTCGGGGATATAGACAGGATTCATAACATAGATGACGTCCGGCCGGTATTGCTTAAGAAAGCCGGGTGCTACGATTTTCTGTCCGTTTCCCGCCAGATACGTTTCATGTTTGAAGGGATTCACATCAACTCCGTAAGGAACCTCATCAAAAATACCCAGCGTGGTGAGAAAAGCAACCGCTTTTGAGCCTGCGCCCCAAAGAGCCATCTTTTTCCGGTCGTCTGCATTTTTCTGAATTTCTCTTCGCCATTTTGAACTTTCCCGCTCGAAATGTTTAGCGAAATGTGCAATTTCCGCCGGAGCCGCTCCTTCCTGGTTCTGGTAATGAAGTGCATCCGGCCTCCCGGTCCGGGGCTGCGCCTCTATCATAAGATATTGATCATCATAATCGGTCCAGACGCGAAGTACATCAAAATCGTTTTGTTCAAACAGATATGTCAGCGAGCGGGGGGTAAAATAGGAGCAGTGTTCGTAATAAATATCCCAGAAGGCGCACTCGCGAATTACACGGACAGCATTGGGTATCTGAAAAAAAACGGTGGTATCGCTTCGCACGATGCTTTTCCGGACGGTTTTTATGAATGCCGAAGTATCCGGAATATGTTCCAGAGTCATTTTACAGCAAATGAAATCGGCCTGGCAAGAAATATGTTTTTCCGAATAAAAATCTCTGATGAACGTGATTCGTTCTTTGGCCTCACTGACATTGCGGCCGTCGATATAAGCCGGATCAAACCCGGTGCCCCGGTTCGGACCCAATTCACAAAGAAGGGTCAAAAATTCCCCTTTTCCGCAGCCTATTTCGATAATATGTTTATCGTGAAGATCATGACGATGGATAAGATCTTCCGCCAGCCTCCTGTGAAATCGGTTAAATGTCGGAGAAAAACCCTGCGTTTCTTCGTAACGCGCAGAATATTGCTCCAGGGCGGGCTCAAAAGCAGCATTCCAGATGAACCCGCAATGGTCGCAGTATTGCAGCTCGATATTTCCCTTCGGAAAGGAAACGGCTTCTTCCCGGCTCTCCATTAAAAGGACGCTATGAGCCGGAACCTGTGCAACAAAATAAAACGGCTCCTCTTGTCTTCTGCCACACGTCGGACAACAATCTTGCATCTAATTCAGATTAGTATTGGCGGTTATCATCTGCTTATCGCTCTTCGACAAAAGATCATAAGAAGATAGCAGCCGTTCAACGGCATCAGTAATAAAATTGTGGAGATCGAAGCGGGAGCGATGCTTGGTAAAATGGTATTGCCTGATCATATAAGACGCGTCTAAAATGGCTCTGTTCATCAAGGCCCAGTACATCCACGTTAAATGCTGAGCGAAAGCATACTGCTTATAAGGTTCGGACAAAATACGAAGGCAGGGAATTAAATTATTATCATGTGGATCTTTGACCAGGGCAGCCAGATCCGAATGAGGTAAACCTACCCCTGCCCACTCCCAGTCGACCACTTTAAAAGGCTGTTCATGTTCTTTATTATAATGAATGTTGGAAACGTTAAAATCACCATGAATAATACCGGGGGGAAAGCCGGATGAACCCGTTTCTATAAATATCCGCTGTATATCGGGCCATAATTTCAGCACATTCCCGACAGCAGGATCCCCGTCTTCTGCATGAAATATTTTCAACGACTGATGTGCATAAGCGAGAATCTTCCCCATATAGACTTCATCATATTGAATGAGGTCCTCCTTATTACCAAAGGATGTGAGAACATCTTTGTGCAGATTATTCAGGGCGGAAATAACCATCGGAAGGAAATGTTCATCATGCATCATCTTGCGCTGGCTCAAAGGGACGTATCCATCACCACTCAAATCTTCCTGTATGAATTGGAATTCGTCGCCCGACCTGTGCGACCAATATGTCTCCGGGAGCCAGTTCGCAAACGGCGGGACGTTCGTATTGTATATCAGGTATTCGGGAAGCCCGACATTAACAGGTAATCCGGATAAGGCCGGCAGGTTTTTCGTACTATATTTTGAGTACTTGTAGATAAACGTTCTCCGGCTTCCGTCACGGAGCGTTGTCCTGACCCGGTAGCCCCCATACTTTTTCCATCCGGACAAAGACTGGTATTCCGCTGTTTTGACAGGTGAGCGGTAAATCTTCTCTGCAATCCTGTTGATCAGGTCTTTTCCGAGCCTGGGAGGGAGCCCTTTCCTATTCTTGTATTTATGACGCAGCCTCACCTGCCTTATTACAAATGATATTTTTCGATTGATCTTACAATAGACATCAGAAATAGAATGGGTCATAATTTTTACTTTAAATAGAAGGATATATACGGTGATAGCTTTTCAAAACTGTCGTTTATCCTGATTAAAGACCTGGATATCCCTCTGAACAAGCGGTATTGAAGCGCC
>CAZNHE010000028.1:5858-26963 GCA_964572735.1 uncultured Chitinophagales bacterium
CTTCATTCTCAACAGGTGCAGGAAATCCCCCACAGTCATCAGACAAAAAAAGAACCGTTCTGCCCGTCCTGGCAAAAACCTTAATCAGCAATTTTATATAAAAATACATTGATTAGAAATTTCGTTCGATTTAAACTTTATAATTATTCTCTTTCTGTCCTAAAACGTCGATGCAGGTGTTAGTAGTAGCACTCACCTAAACATAATGGAGAAAAAATATTCCTTCAATAAGCCCTCTCCCCGTTCATCCCACCTATTCTCACTCTAAGTCATCATTGACGCAAGACTTCCGATTACCGTACCGGCACACAAACCGTGATACAAGCCCAGAAAATCCCCGGTTATCTTGTTCCATGTAAACTTCTTTTCGATTCGCGAACGGGCATTCCTGCCGTATTTTATTACAATATCGTGATGAGACAAAAGAAAACTTATTTTCTCTGCAAGATCCCGGCTATCCTCTCTATTTACCAGAAACCCGGTCACATTATCCACAACGGTCTCTACGATCCCTCCTGATCTGGTTACGATAACCGGGGTTCCCGTTGCCATGGCCTCTACGGGAGGAATACCGAAGGCCTCTCCACAAACCGACGGATAAATAAAAATGCATGCCATCTGATAATACGGAGGCAACTTATCATGAGAGAGCGTTCCCAAAAAAGTTACATGATCCCCCAGATGGTTCGCATTGATATAATCATCCAGATACTGTTGGTAATATGAATCCGAACCCTTTTTGGGATAAAACCTTACCAGCTTCCCCGCTATCTCATCGTCCTCGAACCTGAGGTATTTATCAAAGGGGAGCTGAGCTCTTGGTCCTATTAAGGTTAATTTAAGATCCGGATATTTTTCCAGTACCAACGGGAGAGAATGAATAAGCGTATGAACTCCCTTTTCAGGTGAAATCCGTCCGACATAAAGCAATTCATCAGCATGTTTCTCAGGTGAAAAACCGAACGCTGTTTTGTCCACACCGTTATACACCGTCGTGCATTTATCAGACAGTTCAGGGTATTTCTTCTTGATTAGATTGGTAATGTAGTCACTGCATCCAACAATACAATCAACGTACTTCAGGTATTTTTTTACAATACCCGGATCCATCTGCGAGAGCCACTGACATCTCATGTTTAAGACAACCTTTGACCCTGGATTCATCTTTTTTACGATAGGAGCAAAGTTCGCATAATTCAGAATATGTATTATATCCAGCTTTTGCTTTCTGGAATACAAAGAAATTAAAACGATGTAAATGAGATAGAAGAACGTCGTGTAATAATACGGGACTCTGCCTTTATATATAATGTGATACAAAGGCATGAATAGAAGCCGGGATAAATAAACATCCCAGATGATTGGAATGAGACGCAATGCCACACTCCCCAGACGACTATTCTTTATTAACTTGTAAAATCCACGCTGAAACACCGTCACGTCATTTCCAGCGGACATTCTTTTTGAAACTTCATATGCCCAGAGACTCAGAGATCCCTTATGGGGAGGCACGACATTATCAAATGGCTGCAGGATATAGCCAATCTTGAGTTTGTCCATTTCCCTGCTTATTTGATCACCGGCCGGGGAATAGGTATAATAAATTTCCCGCCTCTGTCATGATAGATTTTTTGCTGTTTCATGATTTCGTCTGCAAAATTCCAGGCCAGTATCAATAAATAATCCGGCTGATCCTCAAGCAGATAGTCGGGCGGTTTTATGGGTAAATGATTTTTGCCCATATACAAGCCTTGTTTATACTTGCTCAGATCAACAATATAATCCAGGTAATTTTTCCCGATGCCGGTATAACTCAATAACGTCGTGGCTTTGGCGGCGGCGGCGTATCCTGCAATACGTTTTCCTTCTCCCTTGAGCTTCTCAAGAAGAGTAAGCAGGTCCGATTTAATGTTCTCAACCTGTCTTGCAAAATTATCATAAAACCCACGTCCGGTGATTCCTTTGCTTTTTTCCATTTGGATCAGAGAAATTACCGACGGCTGCACGTTTTCATGAGGTTCCACAAAGATACGCAGCGAACCCCCGTGTATTTGCGTCTGTCTGATATCGTTCAGATATAAATCATGGCTTCTGAAAAGATGATCCAGTGCAGTAACCGAGAAATAGCAAAGATGCTGATGATAAATCGTATCAAATTCGCAGTGATTGACCAGGTCCATCAGGTAGGGAAACTCTAAAACCGCCAATCCGTCATCTTTAAGTACGGTGCGGATGCCTTCCACAAATCCATTTAAATCCGGTACGTGGGCCAGGACATTATTAGCCAGAAAAACATCGGCTTTCTTTCCTTCTGCCGCCAGTTTCCGGGCCAGGTCAACGGAGAAAAAATCGCAGAGGGTGCGGATGCCGGCTTTGTTCGCCACTGCGGCAGGCCCCTGGGCGGGATCTATGCCCAGCACCGGGATATGATGTTCAACAAAATTCTTTAACAGATATCCATCATTGCTTGCCGCCTCCATGACGAGACTGTCCGCTCCAAGTTTCCGGCTCCGGATAAGATGGGCGGCGCTGTCGGCAAAATGCTTCATCAATGAGGGAGAAACGGAAGAATAATAGGGATAATCCTGCCTGAAAAGTATTTCCGGCGATATGGATTCCATGATTTGCGTGAGCGTGCAATCTTCGCAGTAGCAGAGAGTCAGCGGCGCCGTTATCTCAGTTTCCTCCAGTTGGGAAGCCGTCAGAAGCCGGTCTGCAAGCGGGGTAACCCCTAGTGACAATACTTCATGGAGGTTCTCGGAACCGCATGCGCGGCATTGCGTGGCAACTTCCATCATAGAGCCTGCTCCTTTACTAACCGCCGATTGGTCCGAAAAAGCCGGTCATCAAGTTCTCCGCTGGAAATCAAATGCTTGACATGAGTGATGCGCCGGTATTTCCTTCCTTCAAACTCATCCAGTTTCAGCCCGTGCGTTTTATAAGCTTCGTACAATTCCCGGGCGCCTTTACGTGCCGTCCACTGCGGCTCAAACTGCGGGAGAACGCGCTGAATCTTGTCGCAATTCACCCGGTAGTTTCGTTTGTCGGGACCTGCACTATCTGCCAGGGTGACTTCCGACCCCGGAACGGTTTCCCGCACGATTTCAGCAATTTCGCGGATACGATAGTTCTCGGATGTTTGCCCCACGTTAAACATCTGATTATGAACGAGCTCCTTCGGGGCTTCAAGCGCGGCAATGAAAGCTCTCGAAATGTCTTCAATATGGACGATGGGCCGCCACGGTGAACCGTCGCTCTTTAAATAAACTTTGCCCGTTGTGTAGGCCCAGGCCACCAGATTATTCAGCACAAGATCGAACCGGAGCCGCGGTGAAAAGCCATAGGCTGTTGCGTTTCTCAAAAAAACCGGACTGAAATGATCGTCAGCCAGCCTGCTTACTTCCTGCTCCACCTTAACCTTGGATTCGCCATAAGGCGTCACGGGCCGCAGAAGGGCATTTTCATCCAGCATATCCTGCCCTCCGGCGCCATAATTGCTGCACGAAGAAGAAAAAATAAACCTGGAAACTCCCGCCTCCCTGGCTAACCGTGCCAAGGTAACCGAAGCCTTATAATTAATATCTGCCGTCAAATCAGGATTGAGATCTCCCAGAGGGTCGTTCGACAATCCTGCAAGATGAAGAACGGCGTCAACCCCCTTCACATCCTCAATGGTCAGATCACGGATATCTTTTTGCTTTGTGGGATAATTGTCAGGGAGTGCTTCTCCAAACGTACAATCGGCAAAGTAATCCGTATCAATTCCTCTGACGTCATACCCCTTTTCCAAAAGCATTGGAACCAGAATTGTTCCGATATAGCCCTTATCACCTGTCACTAATACTTTCATAGTTTATACCTTTCTTTTTTAAAGGAACAAGAAACAAAATACTCTTCTTCAGGAAACGATAAACAGAATGTACTTTTCTTACAAGAACATTATTAACATATAACTCTACATATAAATCGTAGCTTCTCGTTATAATTAGATATATAGTATAGAAGCTACATTTTATCTTATCGTGAATTCTGCGCGGATATCTTACGGAAGCGGCATATTGCTTTATATAGTACTTAAATAATCTGTACTTTTTTTTTGTTTGCCTGGGATTATACCAGCGTGCCAGATCTGAAGTGCTGGCAATCTTTATAGATCTGTCCGAATGATCCCTGTTTATATAAAAAAAATCGTCCAGGATATGTATCTTTCCTGTAACGGCTATAATAGAAAGTAACACCCTGTCCGAACCAATGTAATCTTTGATCAGGGGCGTCTTTTTCAGGATATTGCTCCTGAAAAGACCGAAAATATCGAAACACCAGTGTTTGACGGCAATGCTGTCCCTGAACCGTACGAAAGGATCCGGATCGTCGGATTTGGTGAGTCTGGGCGTTGGAGAAGGTTCTTCGTTTTCTCCAGCACCGTATCGAATCATTGTCAGTGATGAACACAGGACGACTTCCGGATCGTCGTCCAGAACCTTTACGGCGTTTTCCAGGAAGCCGGGAGTGATCAGATCGTCGTGTGCGGCCCATTTGAAATAGGAGCCCCGGGATAAGTGGAAAACGTGATTGAAATTCCACGCGGCTCCCCTGTTCCGGGAATGCCGGTAGTACCTGATTCGCGGATCCAGAGCCGCATAACGTTCGCTGATCTCCTGTGTTTTATCGGTTGATCCGTTGTCCGATATGATCAGCTCAAAGTCGTGAAACGTCTGATTCAATATCGATCCGACGGCCTCCTCCAGGAAATTCTCTCCGTTATATACCGGCAGGCCGATACTGACTCTTGGATTCGTATTTATCTCCATTCCTGATTACTCAATCTCTCCAGATTTTCCACGGAGCCTTGTTCGACTGCCAGTATTGTTCGAGTATATGCTTTTCCCGAAGAGTGTCCATACATTGCCAGAAAGAATCATGTTTATACGCCATTAACTGCCCCTCCGTCGACAACCGCTCCAGGGGCTCCTTTTCCCATTGCGTATCGTCCCCGCCGATATAGTCGAAGATCCCCGGCTCCAGGATAAAATAGGCTCCGTTGATCCATCCCTCTCCTATCTGCGGTTTTTCGGTAAATTCGGTTATCTGATTGCCGGAAAATCGCATATAGCCATATCGTGCCGGTGGCCTGACGGCTGTCAGCGTCGCCAGTTTGCCATGCGACCTGTGGAACTTCAGGAGCGCATCCAGATCAACATCGGAAACACCATCTCCCCACGTCAGCATAAATGTTTCATTGCCCACATAAGGCTGCAGTCGTTTGATACGCCCGCCGGTCATCGTATCCAGTCCTGTATCAATCAGATTTACCGTCCAGTCGACACTTTCGCCGCCCTCACGGGTGATTTTGCCACTCTTCAGGTTAATTGTGAGATTACAGTTAAGGTCGACGAAGTCGGTCATATATTTTTTAATCATCTCTCCCTTGTATCCCAGGGCGATGATAAATTCATTATGCCCGTAAAATGCATAATGATTCATGATGTGCCACAAGATCGGTCGTCCCCCGATTTCTACCATCGGCTTCGGCCTGATCGACGTCTCCTCCGCCAAACGGGAACCCCTGCCACCTGCCAGTATCGCTACTTTCATTGTTTTCTCTCAACCTTATATAATCAACAACTCAATGGACTCAACCCGTAAAAGTATACCTATATGAATGCAATCAGTCAATGTGATTGGAATAAATTAAAGTTTATCTTCTTTTATTCCGACGAATATCGTCATTTTTCCATTATTTCCAACAGCTTGTCATTCCACAGATCCATTATCTGTTATATTATCGCATTTACATTTATTAAACGTAACAATTGTTGAATGAGTTCAAAAAACATATCCTTTAATTGCCATTTATCAGAGACTGGAGATGTCGCTGTTTTAATCGGAATCCATGGGGTTAAAGGAATCTGTTTTTGATTCAAGGCAGGAGGGAGTAAACTGCGGTTCCTCGCAGGAGAGACTCGCCGTATTTCCCTTTCCCGGATCAAAAAGCAGAAGATGATCCGGGGTAATCTTCTCTCTGTACCTTCTTTATAACAATTTAGTTTACATCCACGGGATGCTTTTTTCTCCACAAAACCTTCTTCTGAAAATCGGCTTCGAGTCTATCCGTCAGGCCTTGTCGGATAAACTTCATCTGGATGAAGGCCGCACACTGCTGCATCAGCTAATCCCAGCCACAAAGGCCGAGACGGTCCGGCTCAGGCTCGATCGCACCAGGGAACTGATGGACTTGCTTATTGCCGATGAGGTTCCGCCCCTTCAGCCCGGTAGGGACCTGCGCCCGGATCTGAGAGACTCACAGATTCGAAGGATCATCCTCGAACCGAAGTCCATTCTTGCAATCAGGGATCTCTGCATAATGAGCCGCAGAAATCATCAGTTCTTCCGGCAGCGAAGCGACCGGTCTCCCCGCCTTTTTGATATCGCCCGCCATATTAAAGTGAAGCCGGAACTGGAAAAAGAGATCAGCCGCATTTTGACGGAAGAAGGGGAAGTAAAGGATTCGGCAAGCGAGGCATTGCACAGCCTCCGGCGCTCACTGAACCGGAAACGAAATGAAGTCCGTTTGGTTCTGAACCGTATGCTCAAAAAGCTGTCGGGCGACGGCGGCGTTTCTGAAGAGGGCCTGACTCTGCGTGGCGGAAGGCTTGTACTGCCGGTTAAAGCCGAATTAAAACGCAAAGTTCCGGGAATCATTCACGATGTATCAGCAACGGGGCAAACGGTATATCTGGAACCATCCGGGGCCGTACAGATCAATAATGAGATCCGGGAGCTGGAAGCAGAGGAGCAAAAAGAGGTGGAGCGCCTCCTGCGGGAACTGACCGCCGCCATAGGCCGTGATTCAGGAGACCTGCAGAATAATCTCGCTTTGATCGGTGAGATCGATGTTGTCAACGCCATGGCTCATTTTTCTTTGAGTTATGAGGGACACATTCCGCAGATAAACCGGGAGAAGTCGTTGTATTTGCAAAATGCGCGTAATCCATTGCTTATTCTGAAGGGTCTCCGGGAATCCGGTCTCCGCAGGCAGGACATCGTCCCGCTGACTCTGGAGCTTGACTCCGACGAAAGGGCACTGATTATTACAGGTCCGAATGCAGGAGGAAAGTCAGTAGCATTGAAGACGATCGGCCTGTGCATGCTCATGACCCAGTTCGGCCTGGCGATTCCCGCTTCTGCCGACAGCGTGCTGCCCGTGGCCGACGGCCTCTTCTTCGACGTGGGTGACGATCAATCCATCGAGAACGATCTGAGCACTTTTTCTTCCCACATCACCTGGATGTGCGACGTTCTGGATAAAGTTACAGAAAACAGCGTCGTCCTCATCGACGAGGCAGGGAGCAGCACCGACCCTGAAGAAGGCGGAGCTCTGTACCGGGTATTTATCGAAGAACTTATCCGCCGCAAGGCCCGGGTTATCGTCACTACACATCACGGCAGCCTTAAGGTATTCGCTCATAACCATCCTCACGCAGTCAACGGATCGATGGAGTTCGATCAGGAGCATCTCTCCCCTACCTATCGTTTCCGAAAAGGGATTCCCGGAAGCAGCTACGCATTTGAGATCGCCGGCCGTTATGGATTGTCCCGCCGACTGACAGAAAAAGCACGCGGTTATCTCGGAGAAAAAAGAAATGAGCTCGAATCGCTTATTCTGAACCTGGAACAGGCTATCCGGCAATCGGAAGAAAAACTGAATTCGCTCGAAAGGGAGCGAAGAGAGCTGGAAAAGCAGAGGACCCTTTTCCAGGAAAAATACAACGCGCTTCAGAGAGAACAGGGCCGGCTGCGTGAAAAAGCTCTCACCGAAGCGCAGGAGATAATCATGGGAGCAAACCGGAGGATTGAAGAAGCAGTCGAACATATACGAACGGAAAAGGCCGGGCGGAAAAGCATCAAAGAGGCCCGGTCGGCAGTGGAACAACAAAAAAAGGAGTTTGAAGAGGAACTTGAACGTATCAGGGAGGAAAAGGGACAACCCGCGTCAGAGGATATCCCCGGATCGCCTGCGGCCGGAGATATCATTCGTCTGCGTGATTCCGCCACTACCGGAGAATTGATCGAGATCAGCGGGAAAAATGCCGTAGTACTGGTAAACGGCATGCGCCTGCGAACGAAGTATCAGAATCTCATCAAAGTCAAAAACCCGGGTACAAAGAAAGGAGGACCGGCATGGTCGATATTGAATGAAGAAAAGGGCGGATTTCGTCCCCGTTCGACCCGCCTGGATCTGAGGGGCTTCCGGGGAGAAGAAGCTGTAAAAGAAGTAGCGCATTTTCTGGATGAGGCCGTGGTAGCGGGACTACACCGCCTGGAAATTATCCATGGAAAAGGAGAAGGAATATTGCGGGAGCGCATGCATGAGTATCTCCAGAGCCGGCCGGAGGTGCAGCATTTCGAGCTCGCTCCATGGGAACAGGGCGGCCCCGGCTGCACGCTTGTAACCCTCAAAGAATGAAGAAGGTATTAACGAAGAACAGATTCGGATGTTTCTTTGAGCTGCCGGTCATCAGCGCCCAGCTTTCAGGTGCAGCCGGCTCTCCCGGATTCTGAAACATTCATAACCCGAAAAGAAAATCTCAAGAAATTCCCCATCTGATACCTCTCCCAATGTCGGCCAGGCTTCAATGCCGTACATTTTCTTCATCTGGGTTTCATGTTGATTCAATGCCTTTCTCTTCAATTCCAAATAGCTATTCACATCTACAGCATCCGTAAATGTATTCATCAGGCTTAAACCAAAACGCCTTCTGATGAGATCCCGAATATTCTGTTTGTAGATATTCCGGCCTCGCTTAATCCACGGCCACTGCGACCAGCACCAAACCGGATATTCGAAAATCTTTGCGTCATACCGCATATCTGTTAAAGCCTCATATACAAATTCGCTTGTAGCCCTGTGATCATCATGCAGTTCGAGCCGGTGCGGGATAAAAACCTGCGCCGGATTCAAACCGGAGGCAATTTCTTTGATCTTTTTTACCGCATCGGCGTGATGTCCTCTCAAATCAGAGTTTGGATAGTCGAGGAATATCAGGTTTTCGTCCGTTATTCCCAAGACGGCTGCGGCATTCTGCGCTTCCCGTTTTCTTAATTCTCTCAATTGCCGTGCAGACAGGTATTTACTGTGCGACCTGGCGCCGTCCGTCATGAAAATTATGGTGATGTCGGCGCCATGTTCCCTCTTTCTCAAAACAGTTCCCCCGCATCCCAGCGTCTCATCGTCCGGATGGGGAGCAAAAACGACGGCATTCTGCGGCAATAGCCCCACATCAAACCTTTCAGCAAGGGATTTGAGTCTTCTATTATAGTGATTAATTAAAACAGACCTTACAGACGCCATTAAGAATACTGTACAAACAATCCTTTTTATTCCTCACAGAGGCTTTTGAGTAATCCCTGCATTTTAGCAATTGTCTGCCTAATAAGCACTATCTATATTATTAAGTGTCCCCTTATACGCCCTTTCAATTCCGCCACATCACTCTTCCCTCCCCGTACAAAATGAGGTAGAGAGCTGAGGATATCTCAGCTCAAACCTGAAAAAAGAGCACACTAAAGCTTAGCCAGCATTTTCCTGACTTCATCTTTGCTTTTGCCCAGTTTCTGTTGAAGCCGCCCGATTAATTCGTCTTCCCGGCCTTCCTGGAATTGCAGATCGTCGTCATTCAACATGGCAAACTGTTTCTTTAGTTTCCCTTTCATTTCATTCCAGTTTCCTTTGATTTTCAGCTCGTTCATGACTGTCTCCCTGATTTTGAGTTATATAGTTATACAGTTTCTTCATGTAAAGAAACAGAATATCTGGTAAAATCATTCAACCACGTCAATCAATAAAATCCCCGGGAGGCCGCCCGCTCTCTTTCAAAAGAAGCGAATGGCGCCCATTTCATCATCCTTCAGGCTCTGAATTCGGTTCTTACGGCACAGGTGACTATTTCAAAGCATTGGCTTAATTTAAGCTGCTGTTCGTCGTTAATATGGCCCCGGAGAATCATAATTTTCCGGTTCCTCCGCCGAACTCTCCTCCCGCTTTCATGATCACCTTTCTTTTGAACCCGGACTTCAGGAATTATTATGGAAACCGTTCTTATAACAGGGGCCTCCTCCGGTATCGGAAAAGAATTCGCCCGTATCTTTGCCGCACATCATTATACCCTCATCCTGACTGCCCGTAATGAAGAGCGGCTGAGGGAAATCCGGGACGAACTTGGACGATCATACCAGGAGATATCTATTGAGATAATACCGATGGATCTGGCAAAGCCGGGAATGCCCCGGCAGTTATTCGAAGAAATCCACAAGCGGCATCAGATCGTAAACGTGCTGATAAATAATGCAGGTTTCGGCCTGGAAGGGCCGTTTTCGGAGAGTGACTGGCCTCAGACGGATGAAATGATCCGCCTCAACATCCTGGCTTTGACAGGACTTATCCGCCTTGTTCTCGGACCAATGCTCGCAAACGGGAAGGGACGCATCCTTAATGTAGCCTCGACCGCTGCTTTTTTGCCCGGACCCTATATGGCGGTTTATTATGCATCCAAGGCGTATGTACTCTCCCTCAGCCGGGCCCTTGCTCACGAACTAAAGGATAAAAACATCATCGTTTCCGCATTGTGTCCCGGGCCAACAAAAACGGGATTTCAGGAGCGTGCGGGTATTGGAGATTCAGGGCTTTTCAGCGGCAGATTTCTGCCGGTAAATACCGCCGCGGACGTTGCCAGGGCAGGATTCAAAGGACTGATGAAGGGGAAAACCGTAATTATACCCGGATTCTTGAACAAGGCAGGCGCGTGGAGCAGCAGGATCCTCCCTTCCTCTCTGAGTAACCGGTTTGTTGAGAATCTTCATAACCCCGGTTAACAATATTGTCCGGAGAGATACTCTCAATATCGGTGAGAATGACGAAAGCACGGCTTCGGGCAAAGCATAAAACTCTCTACCAGCCTCTCACCTCCGTCTGACCGTTTCCCGATGCGGTTCCTTCTGCTCATTTGCCGGCAGGTAAAAATAGAAGCGGGTTCCCCTCCCGACCTCGCTTTCCACCATAATCTCGCTGTTGTGCCGTTTCACGATACTTTTGACAACAGCCAGACCGAGACCGGTCCCTCCCTTATCCCGCGATCTGGCCTTATCCGTCCGGTAGAAACGGTCAAATAACCGGGGCAAATGTTCCGGAGGAATGCCGATTCCATCGTCCGATACTTCAACAAGCACCTGTTCCTGCTGCATTTTTGCACGGATACGGATATTCCGGGCCTGGCTATATTTCACGGCATTGGATACCAGATTGTCCAGAACCTGTTCGATCTTCCCCTGGTCTCCAAAAACATAGCGGGCATCTGCCTCTATATGCAATTTGATACCTTTTTGTGTTGCCGGCTCCTGATACCATTCTCCGACATGGCGTACCGCTTCAGCGACGTTGAACGGCGCAGGTTGCACAAATTTCTGATCCGAATCGTAGCGTTGCAAAGTCTTCAGATCTATGAACAGGCGGCTCAAACGTTCGATCTGGCTTTTCGCATTTTGAATGAATCGTGCTTTTTTGGAATCGGACAATTCCTTCAGCTCCAGCATTTCCAGAGACCCCATGATGACATGAAGCGGGTTCCGTACCTCATGCGTGATATCCGCATAAAACTGTTGTTGCCGTTCGTATATCTTTTTAAGATGTTCATTGTCGGATCTGAGCTTTGACGCCATTCGGTTGAGCGAGTCGGCCAGCGTGCCAAATTCATCCCTTCTTTTCAGATTAAGCTTTCGGTCCACATCCCCGGCGGCAATCTGCCGGGCGGTAGTGGTCAGTTGGAGAATCGGTTTTGAGATAGAACGGGCGAACAGGGCGCTGACAATCACCACCAGTCCCATACTGATGAAAATGCCCGTGTATATGATCCACCGGATTGCCGTAACGGGCTCAAAAAGGGTTGCCTTGGCCTGCTCCAGGCGGATAAAACGGGCGGCGTTCACGCTTCTCTGAAGGCGCGCAAACACGAAAATAGAATCGCGGCGGCTTTGATTGATCACATAGGTTGAATCAGGAAACATGTGCAGCATTGACCGGATTGAATCGGGAATCCCCCCATGCTTTACTACATCAGGATGATCGGAAAAAAGGTTTCTGATCAGACTTCCATCCTCGTCATAAAGCTTGAGCTTGTAATCTGTGACCGCGCGTAGTTTATTCATCACGGGCCGGACATTCGAATCGGGGTCCAGATTTTCGATGGTCAATGCCATCCAGCGGGCGTCGCGTATGATCTCTTGTATTCCTTTCTTCAGGAGAAAATCCCGTATAAAAACAATGGAATAACTGCTCACCCCATTGATGGCGAAGAGTAATAGCAGGATGAAAACCCATGCCAGTTTGGTACGTATCTTCATGCCTGGCTCAGTAAATCTCTGTTAAGCCCGTAACCCATCCCCCGGTATGTCTTGATAAAATCTCCCTCTTCAGCCAATTTCAGCCGCAGATTTTTGATATGTACATCGACCGTCCGGTCAAACACATATTTATCTTCCCTTGAGATGTGTTCCAGGATCTCCTGCCGGGAAAAGACGATTTTCGGATTTTCCATAAACAGCCGAAACAGCTCAAACTCGGTAGCTGTAAGATCGAGGAGCCGGTTATTGACGAATACTTCGCGGGAATCACGATTCAGATACACCTTTCCCTCATGCAGCCAGGCGCCGGACTGACTCCGGCGTCGTAACAAAGATTGCACGTGAGCCAGAACAAGATTAAGACTGGCCGGTTTTGGAATATAATCGTCTGCGCCCAGTTCCAGACCAAGGATCTCATCTTCTTCCTGATCTTTGGCCGTCAGGAAAATAGCGGGAATATCGTGTAATACCGGATGTTCCCGGATATACCGCAGAACCTCCCGCCCATCGATCTCGGGAACCATGATATCCAGGATGGCCAGGTCGATGGCATCGGCCTGGTTATCAATAAGCCTGATCGCCTCCTGTCCATCTTCTGCCAGAATCACCCGGCAGTTGTGGATCTCCAGAAAATTCATCAGTAATTCGGCAGAATCTTTTTCATCTTCCACCAGTAAAATGGTCTTTTTAAATAAGTCTTCCTGTTCCATCCTTTGCCTTTTGGTGCACACTTCCCAGCAATAATAACGCATGTCGTGCCAAAAAGCATATCAGGTTTAAATAATCCTTTCGCAGCCCTGGCGATCTTCCTCTGCGATTCTTGCAGTCTATTTCTTTCTCACTGAAAAAAGCGCTAAAGTTTCACAAAATACACCGGGAAACATCCGCATATAATAGATATACGCACAAAATATACTGTCTCTCAAATTCAGGCATCCAGGTCCAGATGCTTCCCAAGGTGGGGATTCCGGCCGCCATGATGGTGGGGTTTCGATTCAGATTCATCATCCTCATGCCGCTCTCTTCCCTTCGGATCATTCGTCCGCGCGTCCCGTTCCAGATCCCTGTCGTGTTCATCGCCGCTGTCGGGCAGGCGGCGGTTAATACGCGCCGGACCGGGTATTGATCCTAAAGGTGCTATCGACTCCATACCATTCTTTCATGACAGGAGGCTTCCGGGGTAAATCAATAGTATTTAAACTCGGGTTCCTTTTCAAGGATCCCGCGCAGTTGCAGCAGAAGCTTACCGATGATCTGGGAGATGCGGGCCTCTGTGAGTCCCAGAACCTGTGCGATCTCGTTCAGGGTCATTTCTTCATAATAATACATGGCCAATACCATTTGATCGCGCTCCTTCAGCTTTCTGATCTCCTCACCCAGATGATCGTAAAGTGTTTGTTTTTCAATATCATGACTGGGACTAACGATATTTTCATCTTCGATATGATCGGAAAGGCGGTCGCTGTCGGAATCGGTATATTTACGATCATCGAGTGAAAGCACCGCCCGTTGCTGCACGTTTACCAGCAGGTTATTGTATTCATCAACGGTCATTTCCAGCTCTCCGGCGACTTCTTCATCTTCAGGTTCACGGCCCAGCCGCTGCATCAGCCGTTCCATTGCTTCCTGGGCGCGTCCGTACATATTACGCTGGAACCGGGGCATTTTGTCGATTTTCCTGAGATAATCGATGATATTCCCGCGGATGCGATAATAAGCGAATGTATTGAATTGGACGTTTTTGCCAGAGTCGAAGGCGTCCAGTGCCTGCAGTAGTCCTACGATTCCTGCACTGATCAGATCTTCGTATTGTGATAATGGGGTATCGGGGCGGTTGATTTTGCCCACGATGCTGCGTACAAGAGGCATTGCCTTTGTGATAATGGCGTGCCGGAGGGCCGGGGTCGGCGACTCGCAGTATGCGGTTACCAGTTCTTGTAACGAATCAGTCATAATGATCTCCGTCTATTCGATTTTTATAGCGCTTAATTACTTGTTCTCGTAGGTTGTGTAGGAGTTTGTTTTGTTTCTTTTTCGGTGGTTTTGAACACCCTGAGCATCAGGATAGCGAGGTAACAGAGGATCATGAGCCCGAAGAAGACCACGATGCAACGCATCAGCGTTGTCGTCAGGCTCGTCCCCGATAACAGGAGCGTCAGGCAGGTAATCAGACTAAAAAGGGTACTGATGCGAATTGCCAGATTCATAAGCCGTCCCTTACGAGTCTATTGGTGTAAGTGTGTTCCATGGTTCCTGTTTTGATAATCCGATCAATGCCTCGGCGATATAGCGAATCTCCGTGGCCGGCGCACCTTCCGGGTCAGCCCTGACAAAGGGCTGCTGATCTGCCACAGACTTCCTCACGACGTCTGCCATGGGGATAAAACCGAGATACGGAAATTGCCGGTTCATGAAATGATCGACGATCGAGTTAAAGCGCTCGAGTACCTCCCGCGCTTCTTCCTCGCTCCTGGCAAAATTGACGATGGCGGCAAAGGGATAAGCCGGATCGACTTTCAACACGAATTTGGTAAAACGATACACGTCTGAGATGGCCGCAGGTTCATCTACGACAACCAGCAGCCCGAGATCGGCCCGGTCGAGCGCCCAAAAGCTCAGATCGGACGCTCCGGCAGGAGTATCAATCAGAATGAAATCGTGGTCCTCACACAGCCGGCGGAGCACCTGGTCGAGCGAGGGATATAAGACGGACCAGTCGGAATGTTCCATGGAGGGTTCGTCGGCCCCGGTGACAAGGCTGACACCCGATCTTGTACGATGGATGATCTGATCGACCGGGACCTCACCATGCATAACATCCAAAACTGAGCCGGGTATCGATTCATTGAGAAATGCGGCGCAATTCGAGAGACCCAGGTCGGCGTCAACAAGAGCCACCCGATACCCAAGCAATTGCAGCATTTCAGCCGTATTCACGGCTGCCAGACTTTTCCCAACCCCACCCTTACCACTGGAAAAAGTAACAATGTATGATTCAGATAATTTATGTTTCATCAGTTCTCTCTTTTTTCAGACGATAAAATTTTCTCTGCGAACCAGCTCGGGCTATAGCTATTTATGTCGTCCGGTACATTGGGCCCCACTCCCAAATAGCGGACGCCGCACTCCATAGCCTTCATAAAAGGGATCAGTTGCCCCCAGCGCGTGGTTTCGTCCAGATGTGTTAAAGCCAGATAATCGGGCTGCAGCGGATGATTGGCCGCGTATGACTCGCGAAAGAAGTAATTCTCCATCGTCGCATTGACTACAAAATGCACTTCCAGCGGGATGACGGAGGCCAGTATCTGGCGCAGTTTCCAATACTCCCGGAAAGCCGTTTTTTTCTCAAGGCTTATCGACGGGGTATCGATGAGTATCTGTTGATATTTTGAAAGCTTTGACATGAGTTTGGAAGCATCGATGCCATCCTTGATCTGGAACAGATCAATTTGATGCTCTTCCGTAAAAGGCTTCAGGATGCTGTAACGCATTGCCTGCTGACGCGGCTCTACCGAAATGATGGCCACTTTCTTATGGCCGAAGAATTCGCTGTGCCGGGCCAGCTTCATGATCAACGTGGTCTTCCCGGAACCGGCGGGACCCACAAACACGATGTTGGATTGAGACGGTGAAGGCAAGGTAAAAGACAATGCGTCTCTGACAAGTCGTGTTAGTTCGTAAATAAACCGTTCGGAATCGTCTACAGGGTCAATGCCCTGATCCATGATCTGGCGGAACCATTGAGCGATGGTCGTGGAACGGATGCCCGTCTTCAGCAGCTGCTGAAAAGAGGGATGAGAGGCATAATCGAGATTGGCCGACATCACCGAGGCATTAAACATGGCCTCCAGCTGATCAAAGCGACGATGTAACGCGCTGATTTCGCGGGTAATTACCTCGCTGGCGGCCGAATGCCCCGCTGCAACACCATTAGCACCGGATTCCTGGAAAAGAGAGATGCTCCGCCGGGACATAGATAAACCGTCGGCCGGCGCCTCATCGTCGTCCGTATGATCTGAATCGTCTTTTTGATCCTGCAGATATTTCTTTTTCCTCCGTCGAAACAAGAGCGAATCAGGATCCTTTCCTTCCGTTCCGGCTGCACTTTTTTCCGCCGTTGTATCCGTCGTTTCTGTTGTGGTTTCGCTGGATTCTCCTTTGGGGTTTTCACTTTCCGCCTCCTCCAGGGCCGCTCCGGCCTTCTCATCTTCTCCGGAAGGAGCTACAGCGTAGGCAGACAGAGGCCTGCTCAACTTCCGGCGGCCGTCGCTTCTTTTGTAAAACGTATTTGAGAACCTGGCTTCCTCCTTCTCATGCGTACCGTATGGCAACGAGTGGGCCGGTTTCTTATCCAGCATTACCGTTACAACCGCGGGCTGGTCGTCGCCCGGGGGCCGCGAATTGAGCAAAATGGTATCCTCCCCCAGTGTCTCACGGGCGATACGCAAAGCATCCTGTATTGTTTCTCCGGTGTATTTTTTCAGAATCATCGAATCTCAATATTCTCCATTAGTTCAGTCCAATTCGATCAATGGTTTTGATCTGGGTATCCATCGTGATATCATTATATGACAGTACATGAATCTCAGGCAAAATTGGTACCAAAAATTCATAAAGAGCCGGACGAAGCACCGGAGAAGTCATCAAAACGGCCTCCATCCCGTTGGCGAGCATTCCCTGGAATATTTTTGAACAGCTCATATACAGTTTTTCTACCGTTTCCGGCGTAAATCCGAGGGTATTCGGGTTGAGATTGCCTTTCTGGGCTTCTGCTATTAAATGGCTCTCGAGAGAGGTATCGAGCACAGCCACGTTCAGTTCATTCGTTTCTTCGCGGAATTGCCTGGTAATTGTTTCCGCCAGGGAGGCACGAGTGTACTCGGTGAGAACATCGGTATTTTTCGTCTGATTCTGATGATCGGCCAGCGTTTCCAGGATAGTAACCAGATCCCGTACCGGAACGCGCTCCCGCAGCAGCCTTTTGAGTACCTTTTGAATATCCCCGACGCTCATCTTTTCCTGGAGTTCTTCTACCACCGCCGGAGACGATTCCTTGACGTTATCGATGAGCTTGCGCACCATGTCGCGATCCAGCAGCTTGTATGCATTATTTTTTAATACTTCCATCAGATGTGTGGTTATCACGGCGCCGGCTTCGATCACAGACAGACCATATTTTTCCGCTTCGGCCTTATTTTTTCCGCTCACCCACACTGCATCCAGACCAAAAGTCGGGTCTTTGGTTTTGATTCCCTGCAACTCGATATTGGCGTCGCCCGGCAGCAAAGCCAGATAATAACCGGGCAGCAGATCGCCCTCTCCAATTGCGATTCCTCTCAATTTGATCATATACTTATTGGCATCGAGCTGAACATTGTCACGGATACGGATGGGGGGAACAATGATGCCCAGTTCGACAGCCAGTTGCTTGCGCAGTGAGGCCATACGTTCAAGCAGATCACCATCCTGTTCGGGATCTACGATGGGTATCAGCGAATACCCGATCTCAAGTTCAAGGGTGTCCACCAGCAAATAATCCTCGACACGTTCCTCTGCCGGCGCCGCTTCAGGGATCGCCTCAAGTTGTTCTGCCTCAAGGGCCTCTCTGGCCTTATTACGGCGGTACCCCAGATATATGAGCCCCCCTCCAATACCGAGAAAAGGGATCATGGGCATCCCCGGCATGAATCCCATAAGAATGAGGAAAATCCCGCCTACGGTGATGACTTTCGGGTTTCCGAACATCTGTCCGGAGATATCATCGCTCAGATCCGATTCCGAGGCGGCTCTTGTAACGATAATACCTGCTGCGGTTGAAATCAGAAGAGCGGGAATCTGGGATATGAGGCCGTCGCCGATGGTCAGCAAGGTATAAGTGTGAGCCGCCTCGGCGAGCCCCATCCCGCGCTGAAGCACACCGATGATCAGTCCGCCCGCAACATTGATGAACGTTATAAGAAGCCCTGCGATGGCATCTCCCCGCACAAACTTGCTGGCGCCATCCATTGCCCCGTAGAAATCAGCTTCACGTGCAATCTCATCGCGCCTGGCCTTCGCCTCTTCATCAGTCAGCAGCCCGGCCCCGAGGTCGGCATCGATAGCCATCTGCTTGCCAGGCATGGCGTCGAGGGTGAAGCGGGCCGTCACTTCCGCAATACGCGTCGCGCCTTTGGTTATGACCACAAAATTGATGATCACCAGGATTCCGAAGACAATGATACCTACCACGTAATTGCCCTGCACCACAAAATTGCCAAAAGTGTAGATCAGTTCTCCGGCATATCCTTTGGTAAGGATCAGCCGGGTGGTGGCGATATTCAGCGCCAGCCTGTACAGGGTCAGTATTAACAATAAACCGGGGAAAACGGCGAATTCAAGCGGCTTCAGTGTATAAAACGCGACCAGTATGGTCACCAGTCCGAGGGATATGCTTACGGCAAGCAAAAAATCCATGACCCCGTAGGGCAATGGAATGATCATGATCAACAAAACGAGAATTACGGCAGAGGAGAGAAAAATATCGCCTCGTCCGAGCACTTTTCCCAGAAATCCTCCTTTTGATGTGGCTGCTACTTCCATCCTGATAATCTCTATGATTGGAACGCGTAGGTTCCGGTTGCTGATTTTTCTTTAAGCCGGTACACATAAGCCAGTATCTCGGCTACGGCCTGATACAATTCCGGCGGAACCGCCTGTCCTTCGTCGGCTGCTGCGTACAGCGCCCGGGCGACCGGAGGATTTTCGACGATGGTGATTTCATATTTCCTGGCAAATTCTTTGATTTTAAAGGCCCTCCTGCGCATGCCCTTCGCCATTATGACCGGTGCATCGCTTTTCTCAGGGTCATAATGAAGAGCTACGGCATAGTGTGTCGGGTTTGTAATGACCACATCGGAACCAAGCACGGCATGATCCAGCCGGCGCTGGAAAGCCAGTTTCATGGCTTTTTTACGCCGCGACCCCTTGACGGCAGGGTCTCCTTCCATCTGTTTCATTTCATCCCGGACCTCCTGCTTGGTCATCCTCAATTCCTTGCGGTATTGATACCGCTGATAGACCGCATCAACAATGGAAAGCAATAACAAGGCGATCAGGACACGAATGACGATCAGGAATGTCCATTTGCCGGTCATTGAGAGAATCGTGTACAGAGGAAGGGAAGGAAGCCCGACAAAATCCGACATACTGCCCTTTATCGAGAAATAAATGATGATCCCGACAATGAAGATTTTGGTAAACCCTTTTACCAGCTCAACCAGCCCCTTGGTAGATACCAGCTTTTTGATTCCTTTGGAAGGATCCAGACGATCGGGTTTGACTTCCATCGACTTTGTGGTAAAAACAGGACCGGTTTGCAGCAGATTCACCAGGATGGATCCTACGACCAAGACCAGAAGCAAAGGGATCAGGACAATCAGACCCTCCTGCAGAGCCAGCACCAGGTAATTAATGGCATTCGGCGTATTGACTACCGGCTGATCAAGAACACGGTAAAAATGCACAAAGAGCGAGCGGATCCGGGCGTACATCCACCCTCCCATCCCGTAAAGGGTCAGTGTAGCCATGATCAGCAAGAGCACGGAAGTCAATTCCCGGCTTTTGCTGACATTTCCCTCTTCCCGCGCTTTTTGTAACTTTCGCGCAGTGGGTTCCTCGGTTTTATCCTGGTCGTTATTGTCCTGATCTGCCATAAGCCCACAATTGACAAATCTTATACCATATTCTGCTGAAAAGAGACTTTTTTTCGGGCCGATCCGGTGATTCCGGCTGCAGCGGAAAAAAGCAGGGATTGGCGGAAATATTTTCCGGGATGAAAACCAGGTCGCAAAAGCAGGTAAAACCTCCATTTTTAACTTCTGTACCTTACTTTATGGACTTTATGAACAAGGTTGTCTGGATTACGGGGGCGTCTTCGGGTATCGGAGAAGCGCTGTCGCGGAGGCTGGCATCCCGTGGCGCCCGGCTGATTTTGTCATCCCGCAATTCCGAAAACCTCAAATCATTAGCGGATCAGCTTGAAAAAGATGCCGCTTCGGTCCATATTCTTCCGCTTGATCTGGCCGATACCGAAGCTTTACCTGCGAAGGGCCGGGAGGCTCTGAATGTGCACGGGCATGTCGACATCCTGATCAATAATGGGGGGATCAGTCAGCGTTCGGCAGTCATCGATCTTGACATGGAAGTACTCAGGCAGCTTATGCGGGTTAATTTTTTAGGTGCGGTCGCACTGACAAAATCAGTTCTTCCTTCCATGACCGAACGGAAATCAGGACATATTGTGGTAATCAGCAGTGTGATGGGCAAATTCGGCACTCAGCTCAGGTCAGGGTACTCCGCATCCAAACATGCCCTGCACGGTTTTTTTGATTCGCTGCGCAATGAAGTCTATGAAGACGGTATCCGGGTAACCCTTGTCACGCCCGGTTACGTCCGCACGAACGTGACGATCAACGCGCTCACGGGTGACGGTTCCAAATTTGGGAAGATGGAGCCTGGGCAAGAGCATGGAATGTCGCCATCTGCCTGCGCGGGAAAGATTATAAAGGCAATCGAACGCGGTAAAGAGGAAGCCGCAATCGGGGGAAAAGAAATAATGGGAGTTTATCTGAAGCGCTTTTTCCCGGGATTCTTCTCAAAGATGCTGCGCAAAATGGAGGTGCGGTGATAAATTTCTCGCAGAGCCGCAAAGTTTTTTAGGAAGAATTAACC
>CAZNHE010000028.1:27063-30034 GCA_964572735.1 uncultured Chitinophagales bacterium
GGGAAATCCCTTTAGCCCGTGCTTTGCATTGCTGCGGCGATTCCGTTCAGGCTCAGGAGAATCGCCCGTCCGACCGTATCCCGGGCATCTCCGGATTCTTCATTCCAGCGCCTGAGCAAATCGATCTGCATGAAATTCAGCACATCCGTATAAGAATTACGGAGCTGTATCGACTTCTGAATAACCGGGTTGCTGCTCAGAAGAGCCTCATCACCCGTTATGCGCAAGATTGCTCCCCTGGCTTTTTCAAACTCTTCGCGAATAATTTCATTAAAGTCGGTGGGACATTCAGGCGCCGCTTCCCGATGATAATAGGCGGCGATATCCAGCTCACTGCGGGCCATTTCCCGCTGGGCATTTTTCAATACCGCCCTCAAAAAAGGCCATGAATTATAAATTGATTTAAGATGTGCCAGGCTCTCCGGTTCCCGGGTGACTTCATCCAGGATCTGCCCCATGCCGAACCAGCCCGGTGCAATATACCGGGTTTGAGTCCAGGCAAAGTTCCATGGTATAGCACGTAACTCGTCAAAAGTGAACTCCATCCCTTTAGCCCGTGAAACCGGCCGTGAAGCAATGTGCATCCGGCTGATATGGCCGACAGGAGTGACGTGCAGATACCAATCCCAGAAACCCTCGTGGTCAATCAGTCCCCGATAGGTCTTCATCGATTGGCCGGCAATCCGTTCTATTAAGTTGTATGTTTTTTCATCCTGGCCGAATTGCTCCTCATCGGCGTTAAACCGTGCGTTTGCGGTAGATATCATCATGGCATTCAGGATTTGTTCCAGGTGCCGGTGCGCAACAGCCTCGCGCGCATAACGGAAGGTGATCACTTCTCCCTGCTCCGTAAAACGGATGCGTCCGTTGTGGGAGGCCGGCGGCATGGCAATGATCGCGCGGTTTGCACGTCCACCGCCCCTTCCGACCGTACCTCCGCGGCCGTGGAACAGCCGGAAATCAATCCTGTACTTCCGGCAGGTCTCGCTAAAGTTATGCTGCGCCTTATGCAACGCCCAATTGGCCATCCAGTATCCGCCGTCTTTGTTGCTGTCGGAGTAACCCAGCATGATTTCCTGGTAATCGGCCCGGGCTTTCAGGTGTTTCCGGTAAATTTCATTCTCGAAAAGCCGGGAAAGCAATTCACCTCCATCGGTCAAATCCTCGATCATCTCCAGCAGTGGAACCACATCCAGCGGGCTGGTTACCTTGCCGTTTTCATAATGCCAGAGTCCCTTCTCCCGGGCAATAAGCAACACCTCCAGCATGTCGCTAACCTCATGCGTCATGCTGATAACGTAAGATTCAAAAGAAGCAGGATCACGCTGTATGGCCTCACGTGCTACATCAAATACATTTAGCAGGGCGCGCGTAGCCTCACTTATTTTCGTATCATGGCTTAACAGGGGACGTGGATTGGCCAATTCACGAGTGAGCAATTCAACCCGTTCTTCTTCGGATAATTTTTGATAATCGTCGCAGACACCTCCGCGGCTCAGCAATTCGGTAACCGCCTCCTCATGAACGCCGCTATGCTGCCGGATATCCAGGCTCGAAAGATGGAAACCGAATGTATTCGCCCGGATGATCAAATCCTGAAGGCGGCCATCCCGGGCGATATCCCCTAATCCGGCGTACTCCAGGCCGATCCGGATCTGCTCAAGTCCGTTTCTGAATTCCTGTATAGAATAATGAGACGGCTGATTGTTCTCCTCAAGGATGATCATCTCATCAATCTCCTTCAGCATCGACAGGATAAGGGATCTGAACGGCTCTTCTTCCCTCTCCAGACCATTGCGCCGCAACCAGTCGAGCGGCAGATCAACGTAACGGCCCGATATGCTCAGATCACGATGCAACGATTGAAGCTCCTCCTGGTAGAGCTGCAGGACGACCCGGCGATGTTGATTGAAAGTAAACCGGGTTATTTCGGGGGTGACATTAGGATTTCCATCGCGGTCGCCGCCGATCCAGGAACAAAACCGCAGGATGACCGGCAGTTCCGGGCGTTTGCCGTAGACCTGTTCGACAGCCTCCACCAGGTCCCGGTAGATGCGCGGCACCACCTGCCAGAGCGTCGTTTTGGCAAAGTAGAGTCCGTGCAGCACCTCATCTTCCACCGTGAGGCGCTCTTCCCGCAGCGAATCAGTAGCCAACAGCATTTCGATATTTTGATACAAATCCGTATAAGCGGCATCCAGTTCGGCCGGGGTAAGCTGTGTTTCCTGCAACCGTGCCAGAATGTCCGATATATGCTGTTGTTTATAAAGGATGCTGCGGCGCCGTGCCTCGGTAGGGTGGGCGGTGAATGTCGATTGTACATCCAGTTCCGACAGGATTTCCTGAACCTCTTCAAAACTCCTGCCCTGCTCTTTCATCTTGCGGACGGCATCGAGAATCGACTCGGGGCGGCAGCCGTCGTCTCCGTCGGCCATGCTGCGTTCGTGGTTGATGCGGATGATCTCCTGTTGTTCGGCCTTGTTGACGAGATGAAAAAAATCCGAATACGAGCGAATCAGCCAGATCAGGCGATCCAGATCCATCTGCCTGATTTCCCGGCGGACCTCTTCCCACCCGGACGGATCACCTGTTTCCCGCGCTTTTTTACAAAGCTGCCGCAGACGTTCTACATCCTGAAAAACCTCCTCTCCCCCCTGATTCCGGATTGCATGTCCCAGCAGGCTGCCCAGGAGATTCACCTGCTCGCTAAGGGGCTTTGAAATTCCGCTGCCTTCTGCTTTTATCTGTAAACCTGACCAACGTCGCATATTTTCCTTGTTTTTTCAGTGGGAAAGAGGGCGCAAGATAACTATTTCTTCAGGCAAATACAGGTAGAATCGGTTGGTGGTCACTTGTTAGTAGTTTGTTTGTTGATGGGAAAACAGGATTCATCATTCCATCAACAGCAGTTTCCCTGTCGGAAGCCAGTTGTTCATTTTCGGAGGACGAAGAAAGATATGCGAACAGGGAT
>CAZNHE010000029.1:0-29983 GCA_964572735.1 uncultured Chitinophagales bacterium
GGGCTTAGCATACAGCCACTTAGCCACCCCACACAAAAGACGATGCTCGGCACCAGGCGAATAATGATCCGCCTGCGTCCCTTTATCCATGTTATCGCATTTTTTCCATTCATGGTGCTCTCTCCAACAATGTCAAATTCCTCATTTTTTTTTATAAAGCTTTACAAATTATTTGATATATGCAACTTTATTTTTGAGAAAAGTTGCTATTTATCATGAGGATATATGTAAACATGGGCATTAGTACTAAAGACAAATCCGGCCGTGTTTCCTCCTGACGTGAGAATCTCGCCTGCCGGAGAAGCTCTCCGGCCTACGGTGACTGATCAGCATCAGGCACAAGTACGGATTTCTGATTCCTCTCATACGACCCTTCTTTTACCAAACGGTATTAATTGTAGTGTTGCAATGGATGTTCTTTATAAACGCAAACTCATTCTTTACGTAACCAGTTCTGCGGAATGGAACAGATTTGCCATCAACTAAATCCCCTTGCCTGATCTCCGATAATTTCGCTATATTTGTTGCAATACGTTACAACAGTTTTTTTTGTTCTTTAATTGGCTGACAGCTGAATATTCTTATCCAGAAAGGCGGAGGGACTGGCCCAATGAAGCCTTAGCAACCGGTCCCGACATAGATAAACATCTATATCGGGGCGACAGGTGCTAATTCCAGCCCCGATATATATCGGGGGAAGATGAGAAGAGTGACTTCATGGATTTTGTAATTATCAAGCCTCTTCCCATCATCTTTGCGGGAGAGGCTTTTTTATTTCCCCTCCTCCCTGACGGAACCTTCCCCCTTACCACTGGTACTTCATCCCTCCTTTCAGGACGAATAACCGGCATGTCAGACTCATTATCTCATAATAATAGTAACCTCGTAAAGAAAACGTATCATGGATCCCGATAAGGAAAAACAGTTACACTTCGAAACATTACAACTTCATGGAGGACAGGAACCTGATCCCACCACCGGTGCCCGTGTCGTGCCTATATACCAGACAACCGCTTTCCAGTTTAAGGATACGCAACATGCCGCCGACCTTTTTGCTCTGAAGCAGTTCGGGAATATTTACACGCGGATCATGAATCCGACCAGCGACGTATTCGAAAAGCGCATGGCATTGCTGGAAGGAGGCGCCGCCGCCCTGGCTACGGCATCCGGACAATCCGCCGAGGTGCTAACGCTCACAAATATAACCCGCGCAGGCGAACACATTGTAGCTTCCAGCCGTCTTTACGGGGGTACGCATAACCTGCTGGCTCATACCCTGCCCAACCTGGGAATCGAAATCAGCTTTGTCGATTCGGATGATCCGGCGGACTTCGATAAGGAAATCCGGCCCAACACCAAGGCTGTATATGTGGAGACCATCGGAAACCCGAAGCTTACCGTGCCCGACTTTGAAGGGCTTTCTAAAGTCGCCCACAGCCATAACATTCCGCTGATCGTTGACAATACATTCGGATGCGGCGGGTATATCTGCCGTCCGTTTGATTTCGGCGCCGACATTATTCTGCATGCCGCTACAAAATGGATCGACGGCCACGGAACTTCGATCGGTGGGGTGATTATTGATTCGGGGAAATTCGACTGGCGCAAGGGGGATTTCCCCCAGTTGAACGAGCCGAGCCCCAGTTATCATGGTTTGGTCTACACTGATGTCTTTGGTCCGGACGGTCCTTTCGGGAATATTGCTTTTATCATCCGCGCACGGGTGGAGGGGCTGCGCGATCTCGGCCCCGCTCCGAGTCCGTTTAACACCTTTATGCTTCTACAGGGACTTGAAACTCTTTCGATGCGGGTAGATCGCCATTGTGAAAACACTGTGAAACTCGTTCACTGGCTTAAGGATCATCCCCAGGTCGATTGGATTTGGTACCCCGGCCTTGAAGATCATCCTTCTCATGAAAATGCAAAGAAGTACTTCCGGAAGGATCATTTCGGCTCTATGGTCGTATTTGGGATTCACGGGGGACTTGAGGCCGGCGAGGCCCTCATTAACAACCTTAACCTGATCAGCCATCTTGCAAACTGCGGTGATGGAAAAACCCTGATCATTCACCCGGCTTCCACCACTCATCAACAGCTTAGCGATGAAGAGCAGCTAAAAAGCGGCGTCACCAAAGATATGGTACGTATCTCAGTGGGAACCGAGCACATTGATGACATCATTGCCGACCTGGAACAGGCTTTCAGCAAGGTGCCGGTCGAGGCGTAGTTTTGCAGGTTGTCCCGTACGACGGGACAACCTTTAACTTTTAATCTATAATTCTGCGTTAATTCTGCTTCCTTTTGAATGAGCCAGGATACCTGTACATATTGTTTCGAGACCCCTTTCGTTACCGAATCCGGCGACGAACTGGCTGATCCGTGCATTGCCTACAAAACGTGGGGGAGACTCAACCGGGAGCATACGAATGCTGTTGTGGTCTTCCATGCGCTTACCGGTAATCAGCATGCCGACGAATGGCTGGGCGGACTTTTCGGGAAAAACCGTACGCTCGATCCGGAGCGTGATTTCATCGTTTGTGCCAATGTGCCGGGCAGTTGTTACGGGAGTACCGGTCCCCTGAGCATCAATCCCGAGACAGGGAAACCCTATCAGGGAAGTTTCCCCATAATCACCATCCGGGATATGGTTCGCTTTCAGCAGCGGTTGCTCGACTACCTGGATATCCGGAGTATCCGGCTGGCAATCGGCGGATCGATGGGCGGGATGCAGGCACTCGAACTGGCTGTCATGGATTCGCGGGTGCAATCCATCATCGCCATGGGTATGGGAAAGGCCCACTCCGCATGGGCAATAGGCACAAGCGAGGCTCAGCGTCAGGCTATCTTTGCCGATCCTAACTGGAATAACGGTTTTTATACCAGCGACAAAAGACCGGAAGCCGGCCTGGCGGCAGCACGCATGATGGCCATGATCAGCTATCGTACTGCGTCTTCCTTCGAACGCCGGTTCGGTAGAGCCCTTCAGGACGGCTCCGCGCTCTACCAGGTACAATCGTACCTGAAGTATCAGGGAAAAAAGCTGAACAACCGTTTCGATGCCGTGAGTTACGTCCGTCTGACTGAAGCCATGGACTCCCACGATATTGCCCGCGGGCGTGGCACCTACAGACAGGTGCTGGAGGAAGTTACCATTCCTGCATTGATCATGGGCATTGATTCGGATCTGCTTTACCCGGTTCAGGAGCAGGAAGAATTAGCCGGATTGCTCGGAAACGGGCACCTGGCCATTCTGCATTCCGAGTTTGGTCATGATGCCTTCCTGATCGAATTTGCGAACATGGAGAAACTCATCCGTCCGTTTTTAACAGAACATGTAAATCCTCAGACTGTACATCCTTGAACGAATCACAACCTCTGTTTGTACTCAAATTCGGTGGTTCTTCACTGGCCACTCCTGCACGTATCCGGAACGCCGTCTCCCTTCTTCGTCCCCGGCTTCGGGAAGGGCGCGCCGTTGTTGTCGTATCGGCCCTGGGAGGAGTTACGAACGGACTCATTGCACTCACCGACCTGGCTCTTACCGGCGATCCGGACTGGAAGGCACGATTCGATGAACTGATTGTCCTTCATCATAAAACAGCAAAAGAACTTCTCCCGGACGCGACTTTTAAGCAGTTGAAGAAAGAATGGAAACCTCTTTTCGAATCGCTGCTGGAGGTTCTTGAACGGGTTTCACAGGAGAAGAAAGTGGGAACCGACGTCCAGGACTACATCCTGTCGTTCGGTGAGCGGCTTTCCAACCGCTTGTTCGCAGCGGTACTGACGAGTAAAAAGATCCCTGCTCATCCATATGACAGCAACCGCTTCATAAAGACCTCCGGCGATTTTGGAGATGCTCATGTCGATGAAGAAGTCACCCGCACCCTCATCCGTAAAACCTTCCGGAACCTGAACGGGGAGATTCCGGTCATCACCGGTTTCATCGGTTCAACCTCCAACGATCAAATCACTACGCTGGGCAGGTCTGGCTCGGATTACACCGCCGGTATTGTCGGGGAGGCGCTCGGTGCGCAGCATGTTGAAATATGGACTGATGTAAGCGGGGTGTTCACGGCCGATCCAACGCATACCCCCACGGCATACCCCATTCAGCGGATCAACTATAACGAGATGGCGGAAATGGCCCATTTCGGATCTATGGTCGTCCATCCGAAAACGGTGATCCCGCTTGAACAACAGCAGATACCCGTTTATATCAAAAATACCTTTAAGCCGGAGGATGAAGGAACGTTGATCACCCGTCAGGGAGATATGGCGGCCGGTGTTTTGCGCTCGGTCTCGCTGCGGGAGCACGGCGCCATCGTAACACTGCACAGCCGGGGCCTGAAGAATATCCCCCGTTTATTAGGCCGCGCCTTATCGGCCTTCGACCGGGAGAAGCTGCCGGTCTGGTTCACAGCCGCTGCTTCGACCGAACTTGGTTTCACCCTGGTTATCTCCGACAAAAACCAGGAACGTGCCCGCGAGATCATCAATAATACCTTTCGGAAAGAGCTGGAAAATAGTCTGCTCTATGAACCCGAGATCGTACCTGACATCAGCCTGGTTACCATTATAGGCGACCGGCTGATTGAGGATACCGGTCTTGCAGGAGATGCCATCCGCCTGTTGAACCGGCATGACGTACGCCCGCTGGCTTACGCCCGCGGCCATTCCAATCGCCATTTTACGATAGCCGTCTCCACATCAGCCGCTATCCGGACCGTCCGTTTGCTGCATGATGAATACTGTCTGCCACACGGACAGGTTCGTCTGTTTATAGCGGGTGTCGGCAATGTGGGGGGAACTCTGCTCAAACTTCTTGCCAAACATCTCCGGCAGGATTATTTTCGCATCATCGGAGCGTGCGACAGCCACCGTATGATGTGGTATGAGCCGGGCCTGGAGGGTAATAAGGTAGCCGAAGAGCTTCTCACCCGCGGAGAACCGCTCGACTGGGAGAAAATAGCTGCACGGCTTTCCAACAGCTACGGCAGCCGTACCATCTTTGTAGATACTACCGGCAGCGAGATTGCCGCGCGCATCTACGAACCGCTGCTCATCAAGGGCGTGCATATCGCCACTTCCAGCAAGCTCGCAAATACCCGCGAACAGGCTTATTTCGACCGGCTTTATGAGCTGTCTTCCTATGGCACCCATTTCTATTATGAAACCACCGTCGGAGCCGGGCTTCCGGTGCTGAGCACCCTGGATAACTTCCTCTCCTGCGGTGATCCGGTACTGGGCGTGGAAGGCGTGGTCTCGGGCACACTTTCCTTCATGTTCGACCGGCTGAATAAAAAAGTCCCCTTTAGTCAGGCTGTGAGAGAGGCCTTTGACCGGGGTTACACCGAGCCGGACCCGCGGGATGATCTCTCCGGGGAGGATGTGGCACGGAAATTCCTGACACTCGCCCGCTGTATCGGTATAAAACTTGAGCGCTCCGACATCGTGGTAGAAAACCTTGTCCCCGAAATACTGCAGGAAAGCGATCTTGAGGCCTTCTGGAAAAGGCTGCCGGATCTGAACGAGGAATGGCGGATGCGAATTGAAGAGGCAAAGTCGAAGGACCGGCGGCTGGTCTATGCGGGAAAACTTGAGAAGGGAACCGTTCGTGTGGGTGTCGAACAGGTCGATTCCGAATCTCCTCTTTACCATTTACACGGCACGGATAACCTCATCCTTTTCCGAACCGATTTCTATGATGAACAGCCCATGGTCATCCAGGGACCGGGCGCCGGGCCCGAAGTAACGGCTTCCGGACTGCTCGTCGACATACTGAAGATACGCGAATCGATCACCCGCTGATATTCTGACGTGCGGAGCGGCAATAAGAGAGCAGGTTTGATGGAAATGAGGAGGTAACCAGCAGAAGAAGCCGGCACCTCCTCCAAAATGCCGGCCTGACCAGGAGTCGGCTTAATACAGTCCTCTGGGTCGGCAAGTTATCCGATATGAGGCTGATCACATGTGACAAACATACCCGTGCCGTCGGAGAAGCTCTCCGACCTACTTTTAGCCACTTTGCTCTGGATAATGGAGGCGCCAACACTCAATACCCGGCAATTACCCATCTCTGAATATTGGGTATTGAGTCTTGCTTATTGATCATTTCAGAATTTCTTCCTGCTTGTGATCGAAACCACATCCCTGTTTTTGTCTGTAACACTTCCTTATAACCGTCCCTGTTTTCGGATAATAGTCAAATTCCACGTCCCGGTTTACGACCGGGAATCATGTTATCCACATATACACATTTATCATACATATAATGGTACAACCATCTATTTATACTGCAAATAAAGCACTTTATCAGAGGTATCAGAGGAGATTCCATATAAACTATTGAAAAAAAGTACCTAAAAGCATCACAAAAGCTTGACAAAAAGAGATAGAATAAGCTACTTTGTGGGACAAAGTGGGAAGATGTGGGTTAATATCCCAATACTTCTCCCGACAATATAAGCAGCTACCCCATGTCGAACTTCAAAGGCGAATATGAACATGCGATTGACGAGAAAGGACGCGTAAGCTTCCCGTCAAAGCTGCGTAAGTTTCTCAACCCGATAGCCGAAGAACGTTTTACGATTGTACGGGGGCTGGAACAATGTTTATATCTCTATCCGGAAGACGAGTGGCAGAAGGTCGAGCGAAAGCTTAAAAAGATCAACTCCTTCACCAGGCGCGGGCGAACCGTGATCCGAAACTTTTTAAGAACGGCTGACGATATGATGCTGGACCGGCAGAACCGGTTGGCACTTCCCTCGAAGCTGATGGAGATGGTCAACATAACCAATAAGGTCATTTTCATAGGAAGCGGCGAACGCATTGAATTATGGTCGCCGGAGGAACTGGCCAAAGAAGACGGGAACCTGAATTTTGAAGCATACCAGGAGCTCTTTGAAGAAGTGATGGGAGGGTTCGAGGACGAAGAGGAGAAATGAGTCCATTCTCATTTCATGAACCTGTTCTTCTCAGCGAAACCGTTGATGTCCTGATGACAGATCCTGAGGGCATATACATCGACGGCACTCTTGGCGGAGGCGGCCATACCGGCGCATTGCTCCGTCGCCTGGGGAAGAATGGACAAATCTACGGAATCGACCAGGATCCGGAAGCACTGAGCCAGGTGCACAGAGAAATGGGAGCAGACACAAGGCTGCACCCCGTATCGGGCAATTTTGGCTTCATGGATATTCTGCTGCCCCGTGAACTGAGAGGACTGATACAGGGAATACTGCTTGACCTGGGAGTCTCCGGTCACCAGATCGATGAGGCAAACCGCGGATTCAGTTTTCGGAAAGATGGTCCCCTCGACATGCGCATGGGAACTATGACCAATGTAACAGCCGAAACAATAGTAAATCAGTACTCATTAGAAGAATTGACGAACCTGATATACCAATATGGTGAAGAACGACACAGCCGCCGCATTGCCGGTGCCATGATAAAAGCACGTCCGCTTCACACAACCGGCGAGCTGCGCCGGGTTGTGGAATCGGTGGTCGGAGGTCCTCACGCGCTTAAATCCGTGGCACGCGTTTTCCAGGCAATACGTATCGAGGTGAACCGGGAGCTCGAAATGCTGGAAAAAGGGTTGCAGGCGGGCCGGAACCTCCTGAAAACGGGCGGCCGCTTCGTCGTCATTTCTTATCACTCTTTGGAAGACAGGATGGTCAAGCACTTTTTTCGATCAGGAAATATAAAAGGCAATCTGGGAAAAGACCTTTTCGGAAATCCTCTCACCGACATGGAATTATTGAACAAAAAGGTGATCACAGCCTCTGCAGAGGAAGTGGAACACAACCCCCGCGCACGAAGTGCACGCATGCGCGTCGGAGTAAAAATAAGGGAACGATCCGTATGATGTACGTAAATACCCCTGTCAGGTCCCCCCGAAACCGGAAACCCCGAAGCACCAGCCGGCAGGAAAAGCCGGCGACCGGTGCACGATACCGGCAGAGCAGGACAGGCGTCTATTCCCCGGCGAGGGGACGTGTGCAAAGTACGTACGCCAAAGAACCCGCAAAAAAGCGGAAAGCCTCCGAATTTCCGAAGATCAGGCCCTGGAAGGTGATGCTCGGCTCTGTGTTATTCGGCATCGCCGGACTGCTTTACCTGAACCACGTTTTTTACACCCAAAAGCTGCTGAACGATGTCAATCATCTCCAGCAAAAATACGACCAGACAGAACGCATCTACAACGATCGCAAATTTACTTACGACAGGATGATTGGTCCTACCACGATCTACCGTGAGGCACGCAAGCTCGGCATGATCACCGGGGGACCGCCCGACCATATACTCATTGTTAATCATTAGCCCCGAGTGAGCGAGCGAGATCACATATTACATCGTGCCCCATTTATTTTCGGGTTGGTTTTCTTGCTGCCCTGTGCGATCATCCTGCAGGTAATGCGGGTCGACCTGTGGCACGGCCATCAGCTTCGCGAACTCTGGAGTGCCCAGGCTGTCGATCTCGTACCCATTCCGGCGCTTCGCGGGAATATTCTGGATGATCAAGGACGTATCCTTGCCACTAACACTGTATCCTATAATGTAGCTGTCGATCCCGGTGCGCCCAGGATGAGCCGGACCAAGCTCAATCGTGTCTGCGACACACTGGCAGCCTACACACCATACGGAAGCTATCGATATCGTCAGAAAATTGCTCATGCTCCGAAGGGATCCCGCTATATCGTACTGGCAAAAGATATAAACACACGTGCATGGGAGGCACTTCGTGCGTTGGATTACCGCGGCATCATCCTCAGCGAGCGCCACCGCCGCAGGTACAACTACGATTCTCTGGCTGCCCCGGTTCTCGGTTATGTGAATCACAAGATGGAGGGCGTCAACGGGCTGGAGAAGTATTATAATGATCTTTTACAGGGAGAAAACGGTGTGCAGCAGGTGCAGTTTGACAGCCGCCATCATATTCGGGCCGTCCTGGGCGCCCCCCGCAAAAAGCCGGTTAACGGCTATAATCTTCACACCACGCTGGATGTTCACATTCAGGCAATCGTTCAGGAAGAACTTAAAAACGGGATTAACCAGACACATGCCTCTTACGGGGAAGCTATCGTGCTTGATCCCCGTACCGGAGCAGTCAGGGCAATGGCCTGTTATCCCTCCTTTGATCCCAATTCACCGGGCCAGACCGAGGATGAAGTCCGCCGTAACCGGTCTATCACCGACATGATTGAACCGGGATCTACTTTCAAGCTCGTGATGGCCATTGCCGCCCTCCAGCAGGGGGTGGTTACCCTGCACGATACCATCAAAACGCCTGCAGATGGCAAGCTGCTTATTTACGGACAGTGGATGCGCGACCACAAGCCGCTGGGCACCCTTTCGTTCCCTGAAGTCATCCAGGAGTCGTCTAACATCGGTTCTGCTGAAATTGCCATGCGCCTGAAGCCGGACGTTTATTACCAGTACGCCCGCAACCTCGGCTTCGGAGCACCCACCCATATCGATCTCCCTCATGAGGAGACCGGCATGCTGCCCAAACCATTTACATGGAGCAAGGTCACCCTGCCGTGGATGGCTGTTGGCTACGGAGTACAGGTTACGCCCATCCAGCTGGCCCAGGCATACGCCGCCTTTGCCAACGACGGAATAATGATGCGCCCTCACCTGGTCGATTATATTACGGATGACGAAGGAAATATTGTTAAGCGTTTTAAGCCGGTAAAGGTACGCCGGGTTGCCAGCCGGGCTACGATCCGTAAACTGATACCCGTGTTTGAGGGGGTAGTCTCCGATTCGGGAACAGCGGCACTCGCCCATATCAACGGATTGAAGATCGCCGGAAAGACAGGTACCGCACAGATCTACATCGATGGCAGATACCGCCGCGAATATCACGCCACTTTCGTGGGCTTCTTTCCGGCAAACAACCCCAAATATGTATGTCTGGTCATCATGGACAAGCCCCAGACGACTATTTTCGGTGGACTGGCTGCCGGACCGGTTTTTCATAATATTGCCAAGCGTATCGCCCGTATGGATCCCGGCATAATGATCCGCCCCAAAGAAACAAACCAGGATGATTTTTATGCGGTGGCTCCCCGCCTGAAAGGCATGAGTACCGGAGAGGCCCGAAAATTGCTTGATCAGCTCAATATCCCCTGCGATATCAAAGGAGACGGGAATATCGTCGTCGCACAGAAACCCGAAGAAGGGACCGGTCTCCGGGCGGGCAGGCAGATCCTGTTGATTACCCGGGAAATCGAATCCGTGAACAAGACGCAGCAATATGTGACCGTCCCTGATTTACACGGAATGAGTATGCGCCAGGCAATGTGGCTCGTGAGCGACCGGGGATTAAACCTGAAGATGATCGGCTCAGGCACCATTTATACCCAGTTTCCTTTGGGCGGTCAGCGCATGCAACCGGGAAAAACAGTAATCGTTCGCGGCGAAGCCAAAGATATGGAACTGCTTACTAAAGCGGGAGGTAACAGTTGATCACTCCGGAACGGCTCATATCGATCTGTAATCCCATTTCCGTAACCGGAGCGATTCCCGTTTTGGAAGGCCGTGTCCAGCACGATTCACGAAAAGTGAAACCGGGCGATCTCTTCGTGGCCGTATCCGGCTTACAGGCCGACGGCCATGACTATGCCGGCCGGGCTGCCGGCCAGGGTGCCCCTGTGATAGTGGCCGAACACAAAGTAGACCTTCCGGGCAAGGCGGCACTGATCATTGTCAACGATTCACGGAAGCTGCTTGGTCCGCTCGCCCTTGCCGCCCTAGACGATCCTCAGAAAGGCCTCCGCCTCATCGGGGTGACAGGAACCAACGGTAAAACGACCGTCACAACACTGGTCTATCAGGTACTGACGCTTCTGGGGGCGAAAGCGGCTCTCCTGGGCACGGTCGCCAGAATTATCAACGGAAAGCAAGAAGACAGTAAGTATACAACCGCTGACCCGGTGGAACTGGCTGAAGATCTGCGGGCCATTGCAGATGCCGGGACCGAATTTGTTTCCATGGAGGTATCCTCCCATGCCCTGGACCAGGATCGTGTCGCAGGACTGACTTTCGAAATCGCCGCTTTCACAAACCTGACGCTCGATCACCTCGATTATCATAAAAGCATGAAAGCTTATGCCGCTGCCAAACGGAAGCTGTTTGGTCAGGTGGCAAGGCAGGGAAAGGCCGTCATCAATGAAGATGATTCCTATGGGCCGTATATGGTCGAAAACTACCAGGGGAAAATTTATGCTTTCGGACAGGCCCCGCATTGTCCTTATCATCTGAGAATCAACAGCAGCACAGCCTCCGGTTTATCAATGACAGTGAACAGTTTCCCTCTGGAAACCCCGCTCACCGGAGAGTTCAACGCTTATAATGTCTGCGAGACCTTCCTCATATGTATCGCGCTGGGTTTCGATCCCGAGGATATTGCCCGCGTTCTGCGTACGGCTAAAGGAGCACCGGGACGCCTCGACCGCATAACCATTGACGCGGATGAAGCTTATCCCGCTGTTTTCGTAGACTACGCCCATACCCCTGATGCCCTCAAAAAAGTGGCGATCACCCTCTCCGAGATATGTTCACCGAATCAGAAGATAGCCATCGTCTTTGGATGCGGAGGAGACCGCGACCGCAGTAAACGCCCGCTGATGGGCCGTGTTGCGGAAATGTACGGCGATCGCGTGATCATTACTTCGGATAACCCGCGTACGGAAGATCCTGAAGGAATCATCAATGAAATATATAGCGGGATGAAACATCCCGAAATGATTGAGCGGATCCCAGGCCGGAAAGAAGCGATCATGTATGCCATAACCTCTTCGGACGCTGATGATATTATACTTATCGCCGGGAAGGGACATGAGAATTATCAGGAAATTAACGGAAAGCGCTATCCGTTTGACGACCGGAAGATTGCAGCCGAAGCTCTCCGCACCTGGTACAACCGTCATTACAAAAATGCGGAGAGGAATTAATGCTGTACTGGATTCTGAATTGGTTTGAAGCTCATTATCACCCTCCGGGTTTCGGAGCTTTCGCCTATATTTCCACCCGAAGCGTCCTGGCTGCTGTCACGGCATTGATCATCAGCCTGATTATCGGGCGGAGCATCATCAAATGGCTCAAAAAGATGCAGCTTGGCGAGACGATTCGCACCGATATAGGTCTGGACACTCATTTGCACAAAGCCGGGACCCCCAGCATGGGCGGGCTGATCATCCTCCTTGCAACGCTGGTCCCCACCCTGCTCTGGATTCGGCCCGATAACATCTATGGCTGGCTGGCCGTTTTTGCAATGCTCACCCTCGGCATTGTCGGATTCTTCGATGACTACATCAAAATCATCCGGAAAAACAAAAAAGGATTATACGGCTGGATCAAAATAGCCGGGCAGGTTTTAGTAGGACTCGTCGTCGGCATCGTGATCTATATTTATCCTCCTTTTCATTCCTTTAATACCCTGACTACTGTTCCTTTTGTCAAGAACATCAACATCGATTATGCCGTACTGGGCGAAGCGCTGGGCTGGGTAACCTATATTCCTGTGGTCATTATTGTGATCACCGCCGTCAGCAATTCCGTAAACCTGACGGATGGGCTTGACGGGCTCGCCTCGGGTATTTCGGGTATCGTGGTTTTCACACTGGCCATCTTTTGCTACGTATCCGGCCGGACCGACTTCTCTCATTTCCTCAACATCCTTTATCTGCCGGGAGCCGGCGAACTGACTATCTTCTGTGCCTCTCTGATCGGAGCCTGCCTGGGATTTTTGTGGTACAACTCCTACCCCGCCCAGGTATTCATGGGTGATACCGGGTCACTGGCCATCGGTGGCGCCATCGGTGCCGTCGCCCTGATGATCCGGAAAGAACTCCTGCTGCCTGTCTTGTGCGGTATCTTCTTCCTGGAGGCGTTGTCAGTCATCATCCAAACGACCTATTTCAAATACACGAGAAGGAAATATGGAGAAGGGCAGCGTTTCTTCCTGATGGCTCCGATCCATCATCATTTCGAAAAGGCCGGGTGGGCGGAATCCAAAATTGTGGTCCGGTTCTGGATCGTTTCTTCTTTACTGGCCCTGTCAACGCTTGCAACATTGAAACTGCGATGATTGAGTTGAAGGGCAAACATATCGCAATCGCAGGCGCAGCCCGAAGTGGTGTGGCCATTGCCCGCCTGCTCAGGCGCAAAGGCTATGAAGTATTTGTGTCCGACAGCGGCGCTATTTCAAAAGCGGCGGAATCCCAGCTGGCAGAAGCGGGCATTCCCTTTGAACAAAACGGCCACACCGGGTGCGCACTTAACGCCGATTTGCTGATTACCAGCCCGGGTGTGCCTGACTCCAGCGAAATCATCCGGCATTTCATCAATGAGAAACGGCCTGTTTACTCTGAAATTGAAGCGGCAAGCTGGTTCTGTAAAGGGCGTATCGCAGCCGTCACCGGAACAAACGGGAAGACGACGACCACGAGCTGGATGGATCATATCTGGAAGACCGCCGGGCGAAACCACGTCACCGCCGGAAATATCGGCCTGGCTTTCTCAGAGGTAGCGGATCAGACGGACGAAAAGACCGACGTGATCCTGGAGATCAGCAGTTTTCAACTTGATCATATTGCTGCATTCCATCCCTACGTATCGGTCCTCCTGAACATCACGCCCGATCACATGGATCGATACGACCACAAGCTGGAAAATTATATCCGCTCGAAATTCCGGATCATCGAAAATCAGACGCCAGCCGATTTTTTCATTTACGATTTTGACGATCCCATCATCCGGGATCATCTCAAGAATCCCACAGACGACACCATGCCTCATTTGCTGGCATTCTCTCTCGTGGATGAAGTCCCGGAAGGTGCCTTCATCCGCGGGAGGTCTATTATAGTCCGTATGAACAATCATGAAGAATCCATCATGAACACAGAAGAAGTAAGCCTGCGCGGCCGGCACAACCTGCGAAACGGATTAGCGGCCATCCTTTCCGCACGCGCTTTTGAGATTCGCAACGAAGCCATCCGGGAGAGTCTTACAAAATTTGAAGGAGTAGAGCACCGCCTCGAATTTGTCCGGGAGGCGGATGGAATTCGCTATGTGAATGACAGCAAGGCCACAAACGTGAATGCCGTATGGTATGCTCTTGGAAGCTTCGACCGGCCCCTTGTGCTGATCCTCGGCGGGCGCGACAAGGGAAACGACTACGGCGAGCTTGACGAACTCATCCGCCGAAATGTACGTGCCATCGTCGCAATCGGTGAAAGTGCGGACAAAATTGAGAGTGAACTGAAAGATAAAGTATCGGCATTTGCCCGTGCCGGATCGATGAATGAGGCGGTCGGGGCAGCGCGCTCCCTGGCAAGACAGGGCGACGTGGTGTTGCTCAGCCCCGCCTGTTCTTCCTTCGATATGTTTGATAATTACGAACACCGCGGTCGTGCATTTAAAAAAGCGGTAAGGAGCCTCTGAGATGTATTTCACTTCGGCGAAAAACAGAAACCCGTACATCATGGCTACCAGCCTTGAGGAGATCGACCACGGCAAACGGGGAAGTGACCGCGTGCTGTTGTCGGTGGTCGTCATGCTGACCATGGTAGGGTTGATGGCGGTCTACTCTTCGATCGCCTATTTTGCCGAAACAAAACACGTATCTGCCGGACATCTGGTGTTTGGCCATCTGATTAAATTGTTTATAGCCTTCATCATTCTGCTGATCTTCTCCAAAATCGATTATCACAAAGTGATGAAATACAGCCGGGTGACCCTGCTGTTAAGCTGGATTTTCCTAATTGCATTGGCAGCGTTCGGAGCGGAAAAATTCGGAGCCAGGCGCTGGCTGGACATTGCAGGCTTCTCATTTCAACCCTCTTCAATGGCGGCTGCTTCCCTGCTGGTTTATGTGGTAACCCTGATCCGGCAAAAGCAGGAATATATCAAGAGCTTCAGCAAGACCTTCGTGCCAATTATGATCTGGATAGTGATCACCTGCGCACTGATCGGCATTGAGAATTTCAGCAGTGCGGCTCTGCTCCTGGTTATCTGCCTGATAGTGATGTTTGCCGGACGGATCAACATCCTTCACCTGGGCAGCCTCATCATCATAGGTATCATCGGCAGCATCCTGCTGATCGGTCAATCCCCCGAACGCCAGCAGCGCATCGATTCCTACGTCGACAGCATCGTTCACATAAAAAGTGACGAATTTGCCCTTAACGGCGGTTATCAAACGCAACAGGCCCAAATTGCCATTGCCCGGGGTGAGTTTTTTGGCGTGGGACCCGGCAAAAGCGCTCAGCGATATTTTCTTCCTGCACCCTATAATGATTTCATCTACGCGATTATCAGTGAGGAATATGGATTGATCGGAGCGGGATTCATCCTCCTGCTTTATGTCCTCATCCTGATACGCGGCTTTTATCATATTGCTAAGTATGCGATGGATTCCTCAGGTGCACTTCTGGCCATCGGATGCACTCTGTTTATAGTGCTATATGCCTTCTTCAACGCAGCGGTCGCCTGTGGTCTGTTTCCGGTAACCGGTCTGCCAATGCCCTTTGTGAGTTACGGAGGGACCAATCTTCTGTTTTCGGGAGTACTGATCGGCATATTGCTCAATATTTCCAAACACAAACGCGCCACGGCATGAATCGTGTTACTACTCTCATATTTCTTTTTAGCCGTTTCCCCTGCAGTGTGCCGGGTACCCTTCCTGCGCATCCGGTCCGGCGGGATGAAAAACGGATGGGAGGCGTACGATGAGCCGTAAACGTTATAATATGCTGATCGCAGCAGGCGGAACGGGCGGACACATCATGCCGGCTCTGGCCATTGCAGACGCCCTCAATGCATTGCCGCAAACAGGAATTATTGCTTTTGCAGGAACACGAAATCATCTCGAATGGGAATTGGTTCCCAGGGCGGGCTATCCGATTTATAACATCTGGATCAGCGGGTTGATTCGTCGTTTTACCATCAGAAACCTGAGTTTTCCGGTTAAACTGATAGTCAGCCTGTTGCAGAGCAGGACCATCATCCGAAGGGTACGTCCGGCTGTGGTCATTGCCTGCGGCGGGTATGTTGCCGGTCCCGCCGGCTGGGTCGCGGCAAAAATGGGTATCCCCCTTGTGTTGCAGGAGCAGAACAGCTACCCGGGAGTCACCAACCGCATCCTGGCCAAAAATGCCACAGTGATCTTTACTGCGTTCCCGCAGGCCGCCCGTTATTTTCCGAAGGAGAAAATCCGGCTGCTCGGCAACCCTACCCGACAGGATCTTTTGAAAGGCGAACGGGGAGAATTCCTTAAAAAGCTCACTCTTGCAGACACCGACACCCTCCTGGTTCTCGGCGGGAGCGGCGGAGCTTATACGATTAACGAAGCCGTGCTCGAAAACCTCGGACAACTGACCCGCGGAAATGAAAGGCAGATTCTCTGGCAATGCGGGAAGAAGTATTATGATGATTTGAAAAGCCGGTTTGACCACAACCTGTTCCCTACTGTCCGGTTGCTTCCGTTTATTGATGATATGCCGGGAGCCTATGCCGTTGCCGATGTTGTAATCAGCCGGGCCGGAGCAATTTCATGCGCAGAACTGGCCGTTACCGGCAAGCCTTCAATCCTGGTGCCATCACCGAACGTGGCCGGTGATCATCAGACGCACAACGCCAGAGCCATGACCGGGGAGGGGGCAGCCCTGATGATAGAGGATCGTCGGTTGAAAGCCGAGCTCGGACCGGAAGTCGAAAAGCTGTTTGACGACAAAACGATGCGGGAAAAAATGCGCGGGGCCGCTCTCAATATGGCACGGCCGCAGGCTGCCGACGACATCGCCGAAGCCATTGTAGAATTGCTGGAAGCGCAAAAACAAAAGGACCGGGAGCAGCATGGCTAAAAAAGTACAGACACAGCCGGTTTTTGGAAAGACGCACCACATTCACATGGTAGGTATCGGCGGAATCGGTATGAGCGGGATTGCGGAGATCCTGATCCGAAAGGGATATAAAGTAACCGGCTCCGACGGGGCAACCAGCGAGAACACCGAGCGGCTGAAGAAGATGGGGGCCAGAATCTACCTGGGTCATGCCCCGGAAAATATAAGCGGGGCCGACGTGGTGGTTTATACCAGTGCCGTCAGGGCAGAGGAAAACGTGGAAACCCGCGCTGCTCTCGAAAAAAAGATACCCGTGATCAAGCGGGCCGAGATGCTCGCTGAACTCATGCGCATGAAATTCGGAATCGGCATCGCGGGGACCCACGGTAAAACGACCACTACCACCATGACCGGACTTGTTGCCCAGGCAGGGGGCTTTGATCCTACCATCATCGTCGGGGGACGCGTGCACAGCTTCGACAAGACCAATGCCGTCGTGGGATCAGGCGACATCATTGTTGTGGAAGCCGATGAATTCGATCGTACGTTCCTGAAACTGAACCCGTCGCTGGCGGTCATCACTACCATCGATACCGACCATATGGATATCTATTCCGATATTGAGGATATTAAACATTCATTCACCGAGTTCGCCAATAAAGTACCCTTTTACGGCTCCGTGGTGATCTGCCTGGATGAGCCTGCCATCCGGAGCATCATCCCGGAAATAAGCCGCCGGACGATTACCTATGGCTTCACTCCCCAGGCCATGATCCGCGCCATCGATGTCGAGGCAAATGAAATTCACAGCACCTTTACCATTTTATACAACGATCACCCCCTGGGCCGCGTGCATCTGCAGGCTCCCGGAGAACATAATATCAAAAATGCACTGGCAGCCGCAGGGGTCGGCCTCGAACTGAATATGCCGTTCGACAAGATCCGGGAGGGTTTGGAAAAATTCAGCGGCGTATACCGCCGGTTCCAGATCAAAATCAGTAAAGATGATGTGGTCGTGGCAGACGACTATGCACATCATCCCACAGAAGTTCAGGCCACGATCCGGGCTGCGCGGGAAGGCTGGCCGGATCGAAGGCTGATCGTCGTATTCCAGCCTCATCTGTACTCCCGAACACAGCAGCTTTATCAGGATTTCGGTCTTTCGTTTTTCGGTGCAGAGGTGCTTGTGATAACAGACATCTATCCCGCCAGGGAAAAACCGATTGAGGGGGTTTCCGGCAGACTGATTGCCGATACGGCACGAAACTACGGGCACAGGGGCGTCATTTACGTCGCCAACAAGAATGAGTTGCCGGCAAAACTGGTCGAAATTGTACGTCCGGGCGACCTGGTCATCACGATGGGAGCCGGCGATATCTATAAATACGGCGAATATTTCGTCGAATCACTGGAACAGGGTATTCCGAAATTACGGAAAGCCGACAAGAAGTAGCTTTGCTCGACCTGAAAACCTTACATAGCACCTTCCGCGGAACGATCCGACTCAATGAGCCGATGAACCGTTACACCTGGCTCGGATTGGGCGGCAATGCCGATTTTGTGTTGGAGCCGGTGGACGTGGAGGATGCCGCTTCCGCCATCCTGTTCTGCCAGCGGAACAATGTACCTTACTTTGTACTGGCACCGACGACCAACGTCCTGATTTATGAAGCCGGTTATAATGGAGCCGTCATCCTCCTCAATCATAATCTCGCGGAAGCAACCCTCGCCGGCAGTCATTTAAAGGCAGGTGCCGGCATCATTACCGACACTCTCGCTCAACAGGTTCTGAAAGCGGGCTTCGTCGATTTTGCACCACTCATCGGTAATCCGCGTTCACTGGCCTTTATGCTGACCCAACAGGCTCAATCCGACAATCATCCTCTGATTGATCGCCTACAGGAGGTCTCCGTCATTCACAACGGCCTGAACGCTGCGATGACCCCGCAGGTATTCGTGCGATCCATCCGGGCAGGTGCACTTTTTGAGATTGATCTACTCGGAGCGGATTATGACCTGTCGGATTATGATCCGAATCTGGCCGATATGCTGCTGGCCGAACAGGCACAACGTGAAGAAACGTCGGTACCCCTTCAGCACAGAAAGGCATCCTTCATGTTTCGCGATGCGGCAGAAGAAGCTGCCGGAGCATTTATCAGGCGCTGTGGATTGGGAAATGCCCGCTTTGGGCATCTTCAGCTCGACGCAAAGGACCCCAATTTCGCGATCAACGACGGAGCCGCTACCCCTTCAGAGGTGGAAGAATTGTTAAGGAATATCCGGAACCTGATCGGCATCCACTGCCATTTCATCCCTGATCCAGCCATACATTTATTAGGAAAGGAGGTCATTGATGGATGAGTCGCCCGAACTCCTGAAACAGGATAAGCAGGACAAGCTTCCCGGAGAAGCCCGCGGGACAACCGGGACAAAAAACGATCGTCTTAGCCGTCTGAGGAGATTTTTCAACAGATCCCTCAAGGGAAGGTATGTCGCCGGTACCATGGCTCTTCTTTTTGCAGCTGTAATGGCTGGTTATTATCTCGATCGAACTACCATCGTCAAAAAGGTTGAAGTAACGGGGAATCATTTTATATCGGCGAAAATCGTGATAAAAAAGGCGGCGGTGCCGTTAGGTATGCCGCCCGACAGTATGCCCTACATGCGTATCCTCAGGAACGTGGAAAGCCTGCCCTGGGTAAAAACAGCCTCGATTCGGGTGGTGCCGCCGGATGTGTTACTGATTCAGGTGTCCGAGCGGCAGCCGATCGGCATCCTGGCAGATCAGGCCCATAAACCCTATTTCGACGCCGACGGCGTTGTGATGTCCCGATTGCCGGGCAAAGCGGTCAATGTCCCATTGGTTTACGGTCTTCCCCGCACCATGCCGGGAGATACTCTCACAGGTGCGGCAGCCACACAAATTCCGGCCTTCCTGGAGGCTGCGGAAAATCACGGCTTCACCTCACTCACGATCAGCGAGGTAGCCTATGATCCCGCAACCGGTGTCATAGCTCTTTCACAGGATAACGGCGTAAAGCTGTTATTCGGGCGGGGAGATTTCAGCCGGAAGCTGAGGAACTGGGCGGCTTTCTACCGGCAGGTTATTCCGCACAAAGGAATGAACAAGCTGGCATCCGTCGACCTCCGGTTTAAAGGACAGGTAATCACCAAAGACAGTCCGAAGTATTTACGGTAAAAATCAGCCATGAAATCATTTTTTAAACACAGCAACAGTCAGGTAAGAAGATGGAAGAGCGTATAGTTGTAGGATTAGATATCGGCACTACCAAGGTTTGTGCTATTGTAGCCTCCATTGATGAATTGGAGCGAATCAATATACTCGGGGTCGGCCGGGCTCCCAGCGACGGACTCAACCGCGGCGTCGTGATTAACATTGATCGTACGGTGGGCGCCATTCGTGCTGCTATCGAGCAGGCCGAACACGTATCCGGAATCCAGGTCCGCTCGGTAAATGTAGGCATTGCAGGCGATCATATCCGGAGCCTTCGCAGCAAGGGTGTCATCACCATTAACAATCGCGACAACGAGATCAAAGCAAAAGACGTCGAACGCCTGCTGGAAGATTGCCAGCGGATCATGCTGCCCAGTGACCAGCAGATCATTCATGTCATCCCCCAGGAATTCATCGTGGACGGGCAGGACGGGATCACGGACCCGGTGGGAATGAGCGGTATGCGGATGGAAGCTGAGGTGCATATTATCACCGGGCTGGTTACCGCTGCCAAGAATATCTATCGTTGTGTGGAAAAAGCCGGTTATGAGGTCGCCGACGTCATCCTGGAACCGCTCGCCTCCTCCCACGCCGTGCTTGACGACGAAGAACGGGAAGCCGGCGTAGTGCTGGTCGATATCGGTGGAGGTACGGCCGATCTGGCTGTTTTTCAGGATAACACCATCCGGCACACTGCCGTGATTGCCGTAGCGGGACAAAAAGTGACTGACGACATCCGGATCGGACTCAGTGTGCTGGAAGACCAGGCAGAGAAGCTTAAACACGATCATGGTCTTGCTTTCGCCGATATGATTGATGAGGACGACGTAATCACCGTGCCCGGCATAGCAGGGCGTCCTCCCAAAGAGATCAAGCGAAGCATCCTTGCCCAGATTATTCAGGCACGGATGGAAGAAATTCTCGAGATCGTAGCCATTGAAATCAAACGCAGCGGTTATATGAGTGAACTGAGCGCAGGCATCGTATTTACCGGCGGCGGTTCCATGATCAGGGGTATCTGTCAGCTGGCCAACGAAGTGCTCGGCATGGATGCCAAAATCGGGATTCCGCGGGGACTCACCGGCGGGATGGTGAATGAAGTAAGCACCCCGATCTATGCAACCGGCGTGGGGCTCGTGCTCCATGCCTTGAAAACCAATACCAACAGCCAGGCCATGGTGCCCGCCTCTACCCAGGGCTCCAGCGTGGAGAAAGTCATTTCGCGGCTTACCGACCGCATGAAAAACTGGTTCAAAGAACTTTAGAAATCAAGCAAGCAATCTGAAAAAAACAGGAGACCCTCATGACAAGCAATCTCAATACCCATTTCAGCTTTGATGAGCAAAGCCAGGAAAATGCCAAGATAAAGGTCATAGGCATCGGAGGTGGCGGCGGAAACGCCATCAACAACATGATCGCCAAAGGCCTGAATAACGTAGAATATATCGCCCTTAACACTGATGCACAGGCTCTGCATCTCAATAACGCCGACATCACCATACAAGTCGGCAAGTCGCTGACAAGCGGCCTTGGTGCAGGAGCGCGCCCCGAGATCGGGCGGGAAGCTGTGGAAGAAAACCGCCATGAACTTGAGGAAGCCATCGAAGGCGCCGACATGGTATTTGCCACCGCCGGCATGGGTGGCGGAACAGGCACCGGCGGCGCTCCGATTGTAGCGGGCATCGCCAAACGAAAAGGGATTCTGACCGTTGCCATCGTAACCACCCCTTTCCTCTGCGAAGGACGCGTCCGTATGAAATATGCAATCGAAGGGATCGCCGAGCTCAAAAAGAACTGCGACACAGTCATCGTCATCCCCAATGAGCGGCTGCTCGACATCTCCACCGAAGATACCACCCTCATGGAAGCCTTCGAAATGGCCAACGAGGTGCTTTATAACGCCACCCGTGGCATCTCGGATCTTATTTTGATGCCGGGCCTTATCAACCTCGACTTTGCCGACGTCCGGACAACGATGATGGACGGCGGGGCTGCCATTATGGGATCGGCTACGGCATCCGGACCCGACCGCGCCGAAATCGCCGCTCGCGAAGCCATCAACTCACCGCTGCTCGACGGAGTGAGCATCCGGGGTGCACGCAATGTACTGGTCAACATATCCGCCGGTTCCAATCTCGGAATGCGTGAATCCACTCTGGCCACCAGCATCATTCAGCAGGAGGCCGGTGAAGACGCCGAAATCATCATGGGTACCGTGCTGGATGAATCTTTTGGGGAAGAAATGCGCATCACGGTGATCGCCACAGGCTTTGAGTTTGCCAGAGGCCGGCAGGAAGCAAAAGTGACCGCCCCCCCCACACGTGCAACTGCTTCCGCCGGACAAAGGCCGCCTCACACCGAACGCATAGCGCCTCCCACGGTCGAACAGTTACCGCGCCGGCCAATTCGCGGCGGCGGGGACTATTACAAGGGCGGAGATAATCTGAAACACCTGGATTCTCCCGCCATTCATAGAAACGGGCTCCGGTATCCCCGGCTCAATAATGAGTCCGGACAGGAACCGGATCAGCCGTCCGATCACCATACAGATAAAGAGGCCCGGGAATTATCCGGACCCTCCGGAAACAGGAATGTCTTGCTCAATAACAGGGAAGAGCGGATTGATAAGTCAAATACCGATCAACCCGCCTTCCTGCGTAAGATCATGGATTAAGGCCCCGATGAGCTTTATCCACATACTGTTAGATTGCTGATAAGAGGGGTGTCCCCTGACCGGGACCCCCTTTGTTTTTTCAATATACTATTAAATATACGATATAGATATAGATATTATCGGCCTCCGGAGATCTCCATTGAAGAGTTGGTAACGATAAATCCGGAAACGGAACCTGTCGAAATAAAACTCATGCTTCATAAAATTGATTCCGATCTTTGATCGTCAATTCTTAGCTATTCTAAACGTAACCGTGTGTTCAAAGACGTGAAGTGCAGGAATTATAAATAGATCAATTTTCGCGCTGATAATTTCGAGAAGTGATATTGAAACCATATAAGAGTTTCTGGCTCCTGACACCCGGGACGCTAATGAATACACAAATTTCGCTCAGCAAGAACCAGAAGAAGTGCGAAAGTTGGGTAAATAATCATACTTTTATCCTTTTCTTTGTGAATTAGTGTTTTTGTGGCCGGTTCAAAGTAGTGTAAAATTAAAGAATTGGACGAATGACAGGAACCATACCATATCTTCTGTTTGAATTCCCTGATGAGAAGGGAAATGCAGAACCACTCTGCTTTACAGATCCTGTTGAGGTCGTTACAGCAGGCCGAATCGAAGAAGTTATTCCCGCTCTGAAAAAAGTGCAGGAAGCCGGGGATGAGGGGCTTTATGCCGCCGGCTATGTATCCTACGAGGCCGCGCCCGCTTTTGACCGGGCCCTTTCCACATATCATAAGACGAAAATGCCGTTGCTTTGGTTCGGATTATTCACACAGCCCCGCAAGGTCATCCTTCCCGAAAAACAGGAGACTTTCAGACTGTCGGCCTGGAGGTCCGATACGGATTTCTGCTCTTACCAGGCACATTTCTCCGACATTCAGGAGGCAATCCGAAAGGGTGAAACTTACCAGGTGAATTACAGCTTCAGGCTACATTCTGAATTTGCAGGAGATGATTTTGCTTTCTACCGGAGACTTTCGGCAAATCAACGATCAAAATACAGCGCTTACTTAAATATCGGACGTTTTCGGGTGTTATCGGCATCTCCGGAATTGTTCTTCCGCCGGGATGGAGACCGAATTGTGACCCGGCCGATGAAAGGCACCGCAAGCCGTGGAAGATGGACAGAAGAAGATCTTGCCAATGCCTCCCGGCTGCACCACTCCGCAAAGGATCGTGCCGAAAATATCATGATCGTCGATCTGCTGCGAAATGATTTGAGCATCATAGCCAGAGCGGGCTCCGTCAGAACTTCCCACCTTTTTGAAATCGAGCACTACCCGACCCTGCTGCAGATGACATCCGCCATTGAGGCGCAAACCAAACCCGGCGCCACATTAGTCGATATCTTCCGCGCCTTATTTCCCTGCGGTTCTGTTACCGGCGCCCCGAAAGTGAGCACCATGAAGTTGATCGCCGGTCTGGAAGACACACCGCGGGAAGTTTATTGCGGAGCCGTTGGCTTCATAGATCCTGACGGCAGAGCGATTTTCAATGTGGCCATCCGCACCGTTATCATCGATACTCATTCCGGTATGGCAGAATACGGAACAGGCGGTGGCATCACGGCCGACTCCGCAGCAGACGAGGAATACCGGGAAGCTCTTATGAAAGCGAAGCTGCTGACCGAAAACACTCCCCGGTTCAGGTTGCTGGAAAGCCTGAAACTGGAGAATGGGAAATATTATTTACTGGAAAGACATTTACAGCGTTTAAAGGAATCCGCCGGCTATTTTCATTTTCAAATTTCTACGGAAAAGATAAAAGCAAAACTGGAAGCCTATGCCGGGAAACGGTCCGATGGCCTTTATAAAGTCCGGTTATTGGTATCTCCGAAAGGAAAAATCACCGTAGAGGGGCAACCCATTCAACCGTTAAGAGGCCCTTTGCCGGTTGCCGTCTCAGAAAAGCCGGTTGACGGTAAGAACCCTTTCCTCTGCCACAAAACCACTCAACGCAAAGTATACGAACGCTGCCGCTCGGCCCGTCCGGATGTTTTTGATGTACTCTTATGGAATGAAAAGGGAGAACTGACCGAATTCACGAACGGAAACCTCGTGCTGGAACTGAACGGCCAATACCTGACGCCCCCGCGCGAGTGCGGCCTGCTCAACGGAACCTTCCGCGAAGAACTGCTGGCCGGCGGCACGATAAGAGAGCAGGTTCTCACCCTAAAAGATTTGGAATCCTGTTCCCGTTTGTGGCTGATCAACAGCGTCCGTGGCTGGGTACCGGTGTATGTGGGAGATGAGTGAGCGTTTTGAGGACAATAATTTCAAAAAAACTTTCCATATTTTTAGAAAGAAGTTGACTCTGTTTTTTTTTTCGTAAATGAGGTAGTATAACTAGTACATTGGAATATGTGGGTACTGTAATGCTGAGGTCAAAAGCATCTGTGGTGATTGATTCCATAGAGATGCCCGTCAAAGACACCTTGAGGGATCATTCTATATCGTTGCTTTTGTACAGAGGGAGTAAGTGGAAGGATCGAAGACATAACATTCCATCTGTAATCCTCATTTTCATAGTTCCGGTCGTACTGCTTTCCGGGTGTGGCAAAAACAACTTTCTCACGAGGGATATTTCCAAAGAAAGGAAGTCACTTCAATCTGCTTCTCGGCTTAATCGGAATAATCCCAATCCCTTTCTTGCCGTCACAATCATTCACTATATGATTCCGGTAAAAGTCCCCGAAAATCCACCGTTCTTTACCGTCTCTGGACAAAAATTGGGAACGTTGGTATATGGTGAACAGTCAGCAGACCAGTATACGCTGCCGTCTAATACAAGAGAGCGGACAAGAGGGCGTGTTTCTACCGTCTGCAATAGAAAAGGAGTGTCCAGACGATCAAATGGGTACTCATCAAATGAACGGAAAGATAGCTCATGAAATCACAGATACTCTTTTGTCTTACTTGTATATTCATTTTCGCATCATTAGCCGTCGGCCCGGTTCCGGCACAAAGCCAATGGGTTTGTCAAAATAGCGGAACTACTACCGATCTCTACGGGATTTATTTTCTTAATCAGCACCGAGGGTATGTTGTCGGGGATTCTGGCGCGTTTCTGTCGACGACCAATGGGGGTGCCTCCTGGTCGAAACATACTCTTTGTGGCTGTACTTTGAGAGCCGTGCAATTTATCGATTCGACGACCGGCTATGTGGCGGGCTACAATGGGTCGGGTGGCGTTATCCTTAAGACGAGCGATGGAGGTATTAGCTGGGATACCACCAAAACCTATGGCCGCCCCCTTTCCCTGTATTTCATGAACAAGGATACCGGGCTTGTAGTAGGTAAGGGTCGTTTTATCGTGAGAACAACCGACGGAGGGGAGACATGGCAGGATTTAGCTCACAACCACGGAGTGAGTACCAGCCGGTTTATCAACGATATTACATTCATTAACGACTCGACCGGATTTCTGGCAGCCGGGGATTGCTCTCCTGGATTCCCCTGTCCCCATCAGATTGATTATCTGGGTCAGATTTGTAAAACCACAGATGGAGGTAGCAGTTGGACGGTAATAGTTCAAAGCTTTATACCTTATGCATCGATTCATTTTTTTTCTTCCAGCAAAGGTTATTCACTTGCAACTTTTGGAGGGTTGGGTTTTACATCGGATGGGGGATATACCTGGCAGTTGTCGACAGATCCGACCAATTATTTTAACAAAGGAGAAATTATGCAAATGGATTTTTTATCCCCGGAGACCGGGTTTGCCGTAGGGGCGCCTGATTCAACTCATTCAGCCGGGCTGATAGTGGCGACTATTGACGGTGGAGAATCCTGGACTTTGGAAGATTCGGTATCTACAGGGCGACTCAACAATATTTTGATGGTAGATGGAAAATATGGGTGGGCAATAGGTGCTAATGGTTCAATCTTATATAATTCCGATGTTATGGATGTTGGCATTGAAAGACCATCCCGTCTGGCTAAAGAATTTAAACTACACCAAAACTATCCCAATCCCTTCAATCCCACCACCACTATTACCTATAATCTGAGTAACAACGGCATGGTCACTCTGGATGTCTATGATGTATTGGGAAGGAAAGTAAAAAGCCTTGTCCACGAGGTACAGGGGACAGGAAAACATAAGGTAACCTTTGACGCCGGAAATCTGTCCTCAGGGGTGTACTTCTGTCAGCTTCATTTTGATGGGCGGGTCCGGACGATCAAAATGGCATTTATCAAATAAGCCAAAAGGAACAATACCATGAAATCTATCGGAATGTATTTCGCAGCTCTTACATGGCTTTTCTTGCTTGCTGCAAGCCAGGTGATTTTCGCACAAAGTCAGCCGTTTATTTGCGGAACACAACTTACGGCAAACAAGAAAACAATGTTTCAGGCATCATCCCTGTCTGCAATGGGGAGTGAAGGGGCTCCCTGGTATATACCCGCTACGGGAACCGTAAAAGCTTTAATAGTTTATGTGCAGTTTCCCGGCGACAATACAAGTGATCCATACTGGTCATCCGGTCAATTGCCAAGCTATTCCAATAGCATTATTGATTCGGATGTTGTCCAGGCATACCGCCAGCATACGTTGAGCGATTTCTATCGGGTTATGTCGAATGGCTCGACTACGAGCGGGCTTAATTTGATCGGTGATGTGTACCCGCAACTTGTCACCGCACCCCATTCCATGAGTTATTACGAACAAAACGGAAAGAACTTTGGCGATATTAACAAAGATGTACTGGCCTCTATCGACAACAATGTAAATTTCGCCAACTACGATAACAGCTCTGGAAATATTGCCAATAGCCCTGATGGCATTGTAGATATGATCTATGTCGTTTATCGATATATAGATCCTACACTCAAAGAATCAATTTTCTATGGAGATTGGGGGTGGCATAGCTCAGCTTGGAACAGGGCAATCCGACTATTATACCAACGATTACAATTCAAATAGCCAACAAGTTCATATAGAATTTACGGTGGAGGGATCCGGTATTACTATCGATACCAAAGACAGATCAATAAATTTGTTTCTTCTTGCTCATGAGTATGGTCATTTCCTGTTTGGTTCTGTTCATTTTGGTCCGTTAGGCGGCAATAATCTGATGCATGCTCCCCCCTGTTACCTGCCCGGTGGCATGGATGCCTATGAGCGGGCACAACTGGGCTATATCACACTGAATACGATATCTTCCAATCAAACACTAAATCTGGGGGATTACTATTCAACGGGTGATGCTCTTAAAGTACCGGTCCCGGGGCAAAGCAATGAATATTTTATAGTCGAAAACAGATCGGTTCCCAATATTTATGATAATTCGCCAATTCATGGAGTTTACATTTATCAGGTTGATGGCGATGGTGCATACAATACGGAACTTATGACCCCCAACGGCTTCTATGATTATGCCGTAAATAACAACAACCAAGTCTATAAAACCACCCCCGATCCCGTATCGGGGGCGAGCTGGCTTGAGACCATCAAAGTAGGTAATCAAACGTACAGATATCCCTACACTGTAAATAGCATCGGGCGAGATGTTGTCAATGGTAACCCTGAGGATGCGTTCAATGTCGGTTATGCACAGGTTTTGTCACCATGGAGTAATCCCAGTTCCAATGGCTATACAATGTTCTATGAAGGTGGAGGTTCATATCAGCGTGATGTCAACAGTAACATAGCTATGGTGCTCAATAGTTATTCGGGTAGTCAGGCTAATCTGAGTATCTTTACAAGCAGTTTATCCAATGTATCGGGAACCATTTCCAGCAACACCACATGGAACGGATTTGTACATGTTTCGGGATCCGTTACGGTTAACAGTGGAGTCACCCTTACGATCGATTCGGGTACCTATATTACGTTTACAAATGGCGCCTCATTAACAATCAAAGGTGTACTTAATGCCAATGGCACGGCTTCTGGACCCATTACCTTCACTGCCTCCACCGGATCCTGGTCGGGAATCCGTTTCAACAGCGGGAGTGACGGCACCATCGAACACAGCATCATTGAAAATGTACAGGCCTACGGCGGGGCGGCGGTCTCCATCACCCATAGCTCTCCATGGATCCATGATTGCGTGATCCAGAATACCTCCGGTTTCTGCTGGGGCATCTACGTGTATGATAATAGCTATCCAACCATCCAGAGAGATACGATCCAAAACACCAGCGCGGACGCCATCTATATAGACGATGCTTCTGCATGGATTCTGCATAATACAATTCAGATCTCCAATAGTTATGCGGGGATCCTGGCAACGGGTTACTCCAATGCCAATCTGGGCTATCCGCAAGCCGGTCTTACCTAGGGATGGAATACCATCACCGGTGGGAAATACGGCCTTTACGCCGGTTCCTATTCCGATATAACGGCAGGGACTTCTGACGGCCTCGGATCGCGGGATCGGATTATGGATCAGGATGCCTCTGGCTGGAAACACATTTACGCCAGTTCAACCGCTACGGTATATGCCGAGCACGATTACTGGAAACCTGCCGGCGGGGCAGGCGGCGGCCCACCGGTGGTAGGAGGCAGCGGAACGGTATATTATACCCCGTGGCTGACCAGTGATCCCGAAACGGCGCCTGCCGTTGCTTCGTCAGGGGAGCCGGGTCCTATCGTGGTGTCGGCGCAGGAAGTAAGAACTGCCGGTCAAACCAACACGTCAATCGATTCTTTATGGATGGCCAAAAAGCTGGCATTGAGCGGAGCGTATGAAAAAGCGGCAAGGATCTATCAGGATATCATCACAACCACTCAGGAATCCGGTAACAAGTTGCGGGCCATCCTGGGGTACGGTCATCTTCTAGTCCGGTCCGGGGACAGCGGGATGATGGCATTTCTACAAAACCAATATGCAAAAGCGGAAGCCATGCGCCCGCAGACCGGCATGGTCCTGACAAAGGCGTATCTGTCAACGGGCGACACGACAAAAGCCCTCGCACTGATGGGCAAACTCATTGCCGGTTATCCGTCCAGTGAAGCTGTCTGGTATCTGCACACGGTAGCGTTCAATCTTAGTTTCCACCGGGGCGATCTGCCCGAAGCTGAAAACCAGTATCAGATCATGAGCAGGCAATATCCGTCGAGCAGTATACAGAAACGGATTTTGCTGCGGATGGAGTACCTGCTGAATCAGGCTGATCACCGTACCCCGTATGCCTCATCGCCGAACGACAACAATAACAACCAGGCGATGGTGACCAAACCGGCGGTGACCGCCCTGCAATCGGCCTACCCCAA
>CAZNHE010000030.1:0-29919 GCA_964572735.1 uncultured Chitinophagales bacterium
TCACCCGAAACCATAGGGTATCCGCCGGATGATCCTCCCGCGTCTCGAGGGGATGCAGCCCTGTTATGAGCGGAGGCTCATTGACATTTTCCAGATGGACATGCACGGAATCAACGACGCTCTTACCTCCCGCATCGACAGAGCGCAGCCGTAGGGTGAAGGAGCGATGAGATTCATAGTCAAGCCGCGTGGAATCGGCGGTTACAATAGCACGGCCATCGGGCGATAGCGAAAACCGTCCGTCCGCATCGGCAAGCAGGGTGTAACGGAAGGTATCGGCGGAGTCCTCGTCGGTCGTGTAAAGCCTGCCGATGAGTGTCCCGTCTGGCGCATTTTCCCTGATGTGATCAGGTACGAGATGAATGGCAACAGGTGCATCATCCTGGTTGATCAGGCGGATAATGACGGTCGAATCTTTGTATGCGCCGCTTTTATCGGTAGCGCGCAGAAAAATCGAAACCCGATGATGTGCCTCATAGTTGAAATAGGAGGGACTCTTCACCTCCAGGCGTGAGCCGTTAATTTGATATCTGGCATTGGTGCTGTCGCCAATCAGGGAGAAGTGTACCTGGTCGGCACTGTCGGGATCCACAGCACTCAACATTCCGATCAGCGTCCCCGACGGACTATTTTCAAGGACACTGTTGTTGCTGAGTCGTATGTGAGCGGGCGGCTCGTTGACATCTGTAATATGGATCGTGAACGTCTGTTCACCCGATTGCCCTTCGTCGTTAAATGCCCGGATGGTAATATGGTAAACTTTCCGGGATTCATAATTAAAATGAGCGTCTTTGGAAGTGATGAGAAGGCTGTCGCGCAATGAAAAGTGGCCCTGCCCGTCATCCACCAGGATGTAATGCCACTGGCTGCTGCGGGAAGATCCTCCGGAGGCCGATGAGGTGATCCGCGCCACCTGCTGTCCGGGCCGGATCGACTCGGGGATGGTTGTTCCTGAGAGCCTGATGTTTGTTCCCGGGTCCGGTAATTTCTGCACTCCGCTCCCGGCGGTCTGCGGTATCTTCTGCGCAAGTGCCGGAGTGATGACAATGCCTGTGAGAAGACAGGAGAAAAAAGAGATACGCAGGGAGAAAAAAAGCCGTCTCATAAGCTCGAATCAGTCAGTCTTTGACTATTAGAACTTTCTAATTTACGAACCATCATATTTAATTGCTGCAGAAGTCTGCAAGGTTGTGATAATCATTAAGAAAACTGCCGGAACCGGCCGTCAGGACAATCCCTCTCAGGGAGCATTCAGGGGAAACGAAAGGAGCCTTTCATTATCTGTAAATCTTCAGCTCAGCCGGCCTGGTATGAGTTCCTCCCGTTCAGAAAGTGTTTTTGTACGGACCTAAAAGCGGAAAATGACCTCGAATTTATGCACCTTTCCTGCTTTATCCCATCAATGAAACGACCTTCCTGTTAGATTATTGGGAAATCTTAATTAAAAGAGCATTAATTATTTGTCACAGATCTTTTTCATACCTGTTTATCCGACAGGCTCTTACCTGAACAACATATTCCCGGAATAAGTTGTTCGCCCATAAAAAAATGCCCTGATGAACAGCAAGATTTTCCGCGGGTATTTCTTTAGAGCTGTACTTAAGACAATCGCAGAAATGAATATCATTCACCGTCATGTTAAACAGGGTCATACCCCGGCAACCCTCTGTTGAGCCTGAGATGAAATTGCCGCTATCTGCAACGGTTCACGTTTTCAAGAATACCTTTTTTGTGAAGCAGAAATCGGTTTTTATAAGTGGAAGCGCTTTCGAAGTTGTTATAAGACAATCGCTTGCGTATATTTGTCCACCGCCGGTGATGGAGTCCGCCGTAACTGCCCCGACCAGACTGATGACTCCTGCTGAAAGATATGGTCATTGATTTATCTTGAACCTGATATGAAGTTTATATTATTGGTCGGAGCCGGCGGTTTTGCAGGCAGCATTGCACGTTATTTGCTCACTAATGTTGTTCAGGCCAGGCTGCTGACCTCGTTTCCTTTCGGCACGCTGACGGTTAATGTGCTGGGCTGCTTCGTAATGGGAGTTCTTTATGCGCTCTCGGAAACAATCAATCTGGCGCCGGAGTATCGTATAATATTCGGGGTCGGCTTTTGTGGTGGTTTTACCACATTCTCATCGTTCTCGCTTGAATCGATAGCGTTGTTGCAGGATGGGCAGTATTTTTATGCGGCTCTCTACATAGCTTTAAGCCTGGCGGCAGGACTGCTGGCAATATTTCTTGGTATTATAGTAATCCGGTATTTTTTGGGAATCGGGCTGTATAATGGTTAATGATCCGCATTCGAAGCTTCTCAGAATCTTTATCGGCGAACTGGACAAGGTTGACCATGAGCCGTTATATGAACAAATCGTGTTCGAAGCCAAGAAACACAAAATGGCCGGTGCCACTGTCCTGCGCGGCATCATGTCGTACGGGGCAAGCAGCCTGATACACAGTTCGAAGCTGTTGCGTTTGTCGGAAGATCTGCCGGTTGTCGTTGAACTTGTGGATACCGAAGAGAATATCAATAACTTTTTACCTGTTGTGGAAGGATTGATTGAAAGAAGCGCCCGCGGCGGACTCGTTACTATTGAAAAAGCGGACGTACGATATTACAAACCAAAGAAAAATAATTAACAAATGACACAACCCGCACATCCCTGGCATGATGTTGCACCCGGCGACCATGCACCCGAAATCGTGAATGCCATTATTGAGATTCCCAAAAATTCACGGGCGAAATACGAGCTTGACAAACCGAGCGGCCTGTTAAGGCTCGATCGTGTGATCTATTCATCCGTTTATTACCCTGCTAATTACGGCTTCATCCCCCAGACCTATGGGAAAGACAGAGACCCGCTGGACATCCTCGTTCTCTCGCAGATTTCCGTGCAGCCGCTATGCCTGCTCTCGGCAAAAGTGATCGGCGTGATGCGCATGCTTGATCAGGGCGAGAGTGATGACAAAATTATTGCCGTCACAGATAGCGACACGAGCGTCAATTATATCAACGATATCCGGGAATTGCCACAGAGCTTCTTCGATGAGATTGCTCACTTCTTTAAGGAATATAAACGTCTCGAACGGAAAGAAGTGGTGGTAGAAGATTTCCAGGACAAACAAACGGCTATGGATATCGTTCAGGTGGCCATTGGCGACTATAAGTCGAAATTCGGTGACCGGATAAGAAGGTAGGTCAGACCAGGAAGGCGACAAAAAGGCCGTGAGGATGGGTTTAAACTAAAATACCTCTTTCTCAAAGAATCAGTGAAAGAGATAGATTCTTTCATTTGGGACAGATCTGCAAAGCTACGAATGCCTTTAAGCTCTTGATTATTCTTCTGCCCGTCCCTTTCAGAATAATTAAAAAGATATAATAAAACGAGAAATGATTACATTTGGGATGTGTAAGCGCTTTCATTTATATTGTAGATATTTCTGAATAAAAAATAGTTCTGAGGCATCTGAAAATGTTGAAACCAAAAGAAGTGCCATGCTGTTATCTGATCATCCTTTTGATGGTTTTTAAGGTGCGGGATATGGAATCCGGGTGAAAAGACGGCTTAACGAAGCCGCGTGAGGAATAATGGATACGAGTAAAAAAAGCGGGGGAACAGTTTGTCGGCAACCATTTACGATATCGCAAAGGAAGCAGGAGTCAGTATAGCCACCGTTTCGCGTGTTTTTAATAAAAGCGATAGTGTATCGGAGAAGACCCGGAACAAGATATTGGCTATAGCCGAATCTATGGGATATCACCCGAAGGCTTTCGCACAGGGGCTGGCACGCAAGCGCTCGCGGATGATTACGGCATTGGTACCGGTTATCTCGAATTACTTTTTCATGGAAGTGCTCGGTGGAATACAGGATGCTCTGATCGAGTACGATTATGACCTGAATATATACAACATAACATCGACTGATGATCTGTTTGAGCAAATTGAATATGTCCTCAAGAAGGGGATGGCCGATGGATACCTGTTTATCTCTCTTCATCTCAAAGAACCTCAATGGCAACGCCTGAAGCGGTATCAGGTACCCATCACTCTTGTCGATGAATACGATGCCGCCTTCGATTCGGTTAGTGTCGATAGTATTGAGGGTGCCTATGTGGCCACAAACTTCTTCATACAGAACGGTTTTCGGCATATTGCGATGATATCAGCCTATCCGGCGGCCAAACCCTCGCTTGATCGTCTTATCGGCTATAAACGAGCTCTGGAAGATGCCGGGCGAGCCGTCGATTCCGGACTCATTGTAACGAGCGACGATTTTGATCGTGACGGCTTTACTGAAAAAGCGGGTTACCAGGCTATGAACAAGCTGATTTACGAGGGACGCCGTCCGGATGCCTGTTTTTGTTCCTCTGATATCCAGGCGGTCGGTGCTCTCAAGGCACAGAATGATGCCGGTATCACGATTCCGCTTATCAGTTTTGATGATATACAGATCGCCCATTATCTCGGCTTGTCTACGATGAAACAGCCGATGTACGAAATGGGTATGCTGGCTACACACAAGTTGGTTGAACATATCGGCAATCCTGATAAAGTCGTTGTCCATACCGTTTTCTCCCCTGAACTCATCCTCCGGTCGTCATTTAAGCCGGCTGACAATTCGTTGGCTTTTGTTGAAGAGTAGGGTGAGTGAACGGCAGAGCCTGTCTTTCGTATCAGCGTTGATCGCCGGGTGTCTTTTTACGAGGATACTTCACTCACTCATGGATTTTTCCTTCATCTTTCCGACCCTCCCGCCGGTTTCAGCCCGATGCGTCCACGCTCTTTATCGATGGATTCAATCTGAACCTGGATGATGTCACCTACGGCAACAATGTCGTGCGGGTTTTCGACACGCTGCCCGTCGCGTCCCATTTTTGAAATATGCAAGAGTCCATCTTCTTTGACACCGATATCCACAAAAGCACCGAAGTCAACCACATTACGCACGGTCCCTTCCAGCATTTGTCCTGTTGTAAGGTCATCCATCTTCAATATGTCCTGACGCAACAGGGGTTGAGGGAGCGATTCACGCGGATCGCGGCCCGGTTTCGCCAGGTTTTCTAGGATCAGTTCAAGTGTCGGCAGACCGATATCCAGTTTTCGCGCCGTTTCTTTCTTATCGAGTTCTTTAAATTTTGATGGTAGTACGGATGTCGTGTTGCCTGATTTGACCAAATCGATGTCCAGCAGCTCGCACAGTTTTTGCGTGGCATCGTAACTTTCGGGATGAATGGCCGTGTTATCCAAGGGATTTTCGCCTTCCGGGATACGCAGAAAACCCGCCGCCTGCTCAAACCGGAACGGACCCATGCCGGGCACTTCCATAAGTTGATGCCGCGCGAGAAACGGACCATTTTCTTCCCGCCATTTTACAATACTACCGGCGACGGATTGCGTGAGTCCCGATACATGATTCAGCAAAGCCGTACTGGCCAAATTCAGGTTAACTCCCACGGTATTTACGCAGCTTTCCACCACATCATCCAGACTTTGCATCAGCCGGATCTGGTTGACGTCATGCTGATATAGACCCACCCCAATTGATTTCGGATCGATCTTCACCAGCTCGGCCAGAGGATCCTGCACACGCCGTGCAATAGAGATATTGCCGCGTTGCGCAGCATCCAGATCAGGAAATTCTTTTCTTGCCAGATCCGAGGCCGAATAAACCGACGCTCCCGCTTCATTTACGATCAGGTAGCTGATTTCCCGATCCGGGTATTTTTCGGACTGTTTCCTCAGAAACCCCGCAATAAATTGCTCTGTTTCGCGACTGGCGGTGCCATTTCCTATGGCGATCAAGTCGATCCGGTGCTTCTCCGCCAGGGTTTCAAGCACTTTTTCGGAAGCTTCCACCTTATTGTGGGGTGGAACAGGATAAATGGTTGTTCCTTCCAGGTATTTCCCATAAGCATCGACTACAGCCACTTTGCAGCCGGTACGAAAAGCGGGGTCGATGCCCATTACCGTTTTTGAGCGAAGCGGCGGCTGCATCAGGAGGTTCTGCAGATTGCGGGCGAATGTCAGGATGGCGTGTTCGTCGGCCTGTTCGGTGAGTTCGCTGCGCAGCTCGCGTTCCAGGGACGGTTTCAGGAGTCGTTTCCAGGCATCCTCGATGGCGTCATACAGGTAATCCAGGAAAATGGAGTCCTTTTCTTTCAGGATACAGTGGTCGATCGTGTCAAGTGTTTTTTCCTCATTCATTACCAAATCAACCAGAAGCACGCCTTCCCGCTCACCGCGATTGAAAGCCAGGGTCTGATGTGGCTTAAGGTATTTGACCGGACAACGAAACTCATAATAATTCTCGAAAACAGTCCGCTCTTTGACGGTACTGCTCTTCCTCGATTCAATTACCCCATATTTCCGGATATCACGCCGGAGGCGTTCCCGCACAACGACCTGTTCATTGACCCGTTCTGCAATGATATCCATTGCTCCCTGCAACGCTTCATCCTCATCATTGACGCCCTTTTCCGTGTCTATATAGTTTCGAGCAAATGCCTTGGGATTACCTTTCGCCGTTTCCTGCTCCCACATGAGGGTGGCCAGCGGTTCCAGGCCTTTTTCCCGTGCAATGGCCGCGCGAGTGCGGCGTTTCGGCTTATATGGGAGATAGAGGTCCTCGAGTGTCTTGAAATCTTCTGCCGCACCAATCGACTGTTTCAGTTCAGGGGTGAGTTTGTCCTGATCGTTAATTGTTTTGAGGATGAATTCCCGGCGTTCCTCCAGTGTTCTGCGATATTCCAGGGCATCCCGAACACGGCGGAGTTGTTCCTCGTCAAGATCCCCGGTGGCTTCCCGGCGATAGCGCGCGAGGAACGGAATCGTGGCACCTTCATCAAGAAAAGCCGCCACAACACCCGTTTGTTTGGGAGAAACCCCCAATTCTTCAGAAATAAGGTCAAAAATTTGCAGATCGGTCATTATATTTAATATCCTTTGGATATATCCGGGTTATAAGTGTGAAGCTCCAAACATAAAGTTGAAATTCGAAATACGAAACTCTGATCAATTTCTAAATCTAAAACCTCAAACTCAAAATGCCATACCCGCAAAACACCCGGGTCAGGGGCGCCGGGGCCTGAGTATTTTTATTTTGCAGTTCGAATTTATTTAGAATTTGGACATTTGAGATCGGGGTTTACCAAACAGGTAATTATGAAAATTTCCGTTCAGGAGTATCTTAACAGGGCAACGGATTTCGCGACCAAAGGCGGGGCGGTCACAACCAGGTACTTTCGCCGTAATATTTCCGTGGATTATAAGTCCGACCATACGCCGGTGACCCGGGCCGACCGCGAAGCAGAGCAGGTCATGCGGGATCTGATCATTCAGCATTATCCTGAACACGGCATTGTGGGGGAAGAGCTGGGGCGCAGAAATCCGGAGAGCAGGTTTCAATGGGTTATTGATCCGATTGACGGCACATTGTCGTACATCCATGGCATCCCGCTGTATACTACGCTGCTGGCTTTGGTTTATGAGGGGGAACCATTGGTGGGCGTTATTTATGCGCCTGCGACGGGTGAATTATGTGTCGCCGGCGCGGGACAAGGTACCTGGCTGAATGGTTCGAAGTGCGCCGCCCGTTCGATAAAGAACTTGTCGGAAGCAACTGTGCTGACGACAGATTACCGGGATGTCATCCGGCAGGGGTTTCAGGAGAATTTTGATGTTTTGATGAAAAAAGCCTATATCACACGAAGCTGGGGCGATGCCTATGGCCATATGATGGTCGCCTGCGGGAGAGCAGACCTCATGTTTGATCCTGTTTTGAATATTTGGGATGCCGCTGCGTTAATGCCTGTTGTCACTGAGGCGGGCGGTTCTTTTACCGATATCTACGGGCGGCGGATCATCAACGGCGGTTCGGCGATATCGTGCTCCGGCAGTCTCTTTAAAGAAATCGAGCCGTTGTTAATTCGGCCATTGAATGAAACTTCCTAACCGACCATCTTTATGCACGTCTGCCCCAAGAAAACCTGTTCACGGCTGACCTTCACTGCCCTCCTTTTATTTATGAGTTGCTGTTGGCAGCCCCTTTTTGCGCAGCAGCTTGAATATGCGGCTCATCCGGACCGTCCGTTCGATTTCAGAGAAATTCATCTCGATTTACAGATAAATCCGGCCGACAGTGTGATTCTCGGCCGGGCCGATTACCGGCTGAAATCATTCTGGGATCACACCGACCGCCTCATCCTGGATGCCCACCGGATAGATGTCCAAAGGATAACGATTGATAAACAAACGGCAAAGTTTGAGCTTCACAACGATTCGCTGATCATCCATTTTCCGCAGCCGGTAAATGCCGGCCGGGAGGTCACGATGCAGATTGTGTACGAAGCAGAACCTGATTACGCCTGGCAGACTACCGGTGCCGGTCTCGTTTTTTCCTCATTCTTTCCTGAACGCAGGGCATATCTTTTTCCGATTATTGATAATCCTCATGTTCTGGCCCGTTTCGTGACGGATATCACGGCTCCGGACAGTTTACAGGCCGTGACAAACGGGAGATTATCGGGGGAAGATACCGTCCGCCAGGGAATGAGAACCAGCCATTGGGTGACGGCACATCCTATCCCCGTCACCGGCTGGGGAATGGTTCTGGGGCGGTTTGATCAGGCTTCGGCATCGGTGGATTCCTCATCGGTTCACCTTTATGTTTATCAGGGGCTTTTGACGAAAATGCGTCGTCAAAAGCTTGTGGAGGATGCAGTACATCAAATCACAGCGATTTCTGCATTTATTGGAGACAGCCTTCCGTTTTCGCCGCTGAATATCGTGGTTCTGCCCGATCACCGATGGGAGATGAAAACATATGGGGCGGGGTACGGTTATCTGTTTATGAATATGGGAAACCTGGAGGCGCAGCTTCACCGGCTGATTGCTGCACAATGGGCCGGTGTCAGGCAACGCAGCAGCCGGTTTATGGGTGCCGATTCACAAATTATGTTGCAGGCGTGGCTGGCCGCCCGTACAGGTGCCACGTCTGCAGATACGCTGAGCCTTCGTAATTCACCCTCTCATGATCCTGCCATATATGCGGCATACAGCGTGAAAAACTGGAACCGCTGGCTTCACTATTTTCAGGATTCATCAGGCTATCTGCGGCAGATAATCGATCAGCAGATGCCGGAGATGCTGAATAAGCGAAGCGGCGTTTTTGACTGGCCGGACTACGAGCGCATCTGGTACCGGGAGAGAGGCAAATGGCTCCGGCTGCCGGTTCCGGCTCAAGCCGGTGCCTATCATCCTCCCCATCACAACATTGTCTATCAGGTAGATTACCATTACCAGTCCGGGGCCGGTAAACTCAGCCTGTACATTCGTCCGGTGCAGGGATATTCTATGGAACTGATGACGCTTCCGATAATTATGACCGGGGCGGACACACGCAAGCGCGTCAACATCACGTTTTCGGGTGTAGGGGATACGGTAAGCGTACAGGCCGTTCCGTCTCTCAAAAACGTTTATATGCAGGTTCCCGACAGCCTGCATATGACCCTTGTCGAGCATAAACCGGTCTCATTCTGGCTTTATCAGCTGCGGACAAATGACAACGTCGCCCGAAAGCTGCAGGCAATCCGGGCACTTGGACTCGAGCAACAGAATCCGGACCTGCAGTTGTTTTTGCTTGATTTCCTGAAACACACACAGGATCCTTCTCTCCGCGCTGCTTTGATTGTTTCGCTTGGGCGCGTGACAAACGGAGCGACGGGCACCTCTCAGGTCTTCCTGAAAGCTCTTTCCGACAGTTCCGATTCGGTGCGGGCCGCGGCCGCCGGTGCACTTTCTCATTATCCCGGAAACGATCAGGTCGTTTCTTCACTCGAACAGCGGGTTTTAGGGGATCCTTCCCGGAGCGTGCGGGTAGCTGCTCTACAGGCACTGCAACAGGTGGATCCGGCAGACCGGTATCTTGTCTTCATTAAAGAGCTCGTCCGGGAGAAGAAGGCCGAACCTATGGCAGCCATCATCCTGCCCGGGTTGATCCAGAATGGGGATACCACCGCAGCCCTGGCCCTGGCACAAAAATATGTAACGAACCCGGGTCCTTTTGCAATGCGTTGGAAGAGTTTAAAGCTTTTACAACAGAATAAGGGAACGGTCGACAACTGGGATACAATTATAACAGATATGATTCAGGATAATGATCCCAGGATACGGTTTTTGGGATGGATACAAGCCAACTATCTGACGGACAAAGAGCAACAGAAATTGATCGGGCGTTATGCTCCTGACGAAAATGATGCCCGCGTAATAAATCAGATTCGGAAGTTAAAAGGTAACGGATCACGAACGATAATCAGGCAGGAGTAACACAGCAACAGTACACATCTACAAGTTATGAACCTGACAGTAAATTTACCCCCTCGTTCCAGGCGGGATGAAGTTGTTGATGCGTGGGTTAGAGGCTTGATTATCGATGGCGATTTCAGCGATTATCAGAAGATTGTTCATCGGTTGCTCAAGGCCGGTTATACGCATAACGGGATTTCGTGCTTCTTGCTACACAGGAACACCGCCGAAATGGTAAAGCGACGTATTTCAGGGCAGCTTTTCTCACCAACCCTGCAGGTAGCACTGGAGTTGCCGCTTTGTCTTAACTGACGTGAGACGAGGTGGAGGATAACTATTTTCCCCGGCCGTTATTATCGAATGATTAACCGTTTCTGCAGGGGAGATGAGGCTCTGGCTGCTGAACGTGGATAGGATCGTAAGGTCATTCTTTCGAAGTTCGGAATGAGGAATGACGCGGCTCCGGTATCGCAAAAGCAGGACGATTTCAGGTCCGCTACCGGTAGCGAATCCAGCGCGCCAGTTCCTTAAGAGAGGGCTTTTTGCCGTACATGAGGATGCCCACACGGTAAATCCGGGAGCTTATCCACATAAAGAGCCCGAAAGTGAGGAGCATCAGCACAATAGAGCCCGCACTTTGCCACCAGGGGACTTCTGTTATTGCAAGGCGGGCAATCATCAGAACAGGTGTGAAAAGAGGGATCATAGAGGTCACAACGGCCGTCGTGGAATCCGGATTGGAGGCTACGGCACCTAAAAACAAAATCGGAATGATGATTGGGATGATGATCGGAAACATGAGTTGCTGGATATCGCTTTCCGAGTCTGCGGCAGAACCCACTGCGGCAAACAAAGCCCCGTACATCAGATAACCCAGTACAAAGAAAAGGATGAAATACACCCAAAGTCCGGATGGGATGGACGGCATGCTGAAGGAGCCTGCGGCCGAAACCGCCTGTGCCTGCGGTGCAGATGAGTGAAGCAGCCCGACAATCATCGGAGCAACGAAGCTGGCAGCCGAACTGATAAAAAGCGCCCAGATAAGGAATTGTGTGGCGCCTACTGCTCCGACCCCCATCACTTTCCCGCTGAGGAGTTCGATGGGTTTGGCCGAAGAGGCCATAATTTCGATAATCCGGCTTGTTTTTTCTTCAAGAACACCCCGCATGATAATTCCCCCGTAGGTGAACATGGCCGAATAGATGGCAAACGCCATAATATATCCGATGATGAACAGAATCGTGGTATTCTGAGTCTCTTCTCCCTGCCCGGTAAGTTTCCTTGTCTGCAAATCAACATGGCGGTCGATGATCGCCCGGACATCAGAGCCGACACTCATCCTGGAAAGAAGAGCGTCCCGGATGGCCATTTGCAGGTTGTTCTGCACATCACTGACCAGCGTGAGTCCCCCGTTTCCCGATGAGACCAGTTCCGGCCTGGACGATCCGCCAAGAACAGCCTGCGTAATAATGATGTATCCGGTGATGGAACCCTCTTCGACCATCTGCCTGAGTGAGTCGGCCGGCGTGTCCTCCATTTCCAGATAACGATCCGGGTTCATAGCCACCAGACGATGCGCAACCTCCCCGGTATGGTCGGCAATAGCGATCTGGTAAGACTGTCCGCCCTGATATTGGGTAAGAAATACCGGGATGAAAATAACGGCAAGGATGATGATAGGAGCCACGATCGTGGAAATGATAAAAACACGGCTCCGGATGCGGGTCAGGTATTCCCGTCTGATAATCAAAAATAATTTTCTGAAATTCATCCGCTGGTTTTGATTAATTGATTCTTGTTGTTGTCTTCTCCGACCGTTGAGATAAATATTTCGTGAAGGGAGGGCTGCACGAATTCAAAGCGAAGCAGGTTCACGTGTTGTATGGCCTCATTCAGGATCACCTGCTCATTGGTATCCCCCAGCAGACGAATTTCGGCATAATTCGTCGAGCGGTTGTTGATGCGTACATTTTCCAGTTCGTCTATGAAGGCCCCGTTTCCCTCAAATTCGAGAATAACCGTATTCCGCCCGAAGGAACGCTTGATCCCGGAAAGATTTCCATGAAGAATAGCCTTGCCGTTATTAAAGAGGCAGATGTCGTCACACATCTGTTCAACCTGCTCCATACGATGAGTAGCGAATAAAATGGTTTTTCCCCGGTCCCGAAGCTCAATAATGACCTTCTTGAGAAGCTCGCTGTTGATAGGGTCGAGTCCGCTAAAGGGTTCGTCAAAGATGTAGATTTCCGGATCATGAGCGATGGTAGCCACAAACTGAATCTTCTGCTGCATTCCTTTCGACAATTCATGAATCTCTTTCCTGGCCCAGTTGAGCGCTCCAAAGCGGCCGAGCCAGTATCGGATAGCTTCTTCCGCCCGGGCAGTGGATAACCCTTTTAGCTGAGCCAGGTAAAGCAATTGCTCCCCAACCTTCATCTTTCGGTATAACCCGCGTTCCTCCGGCAGATAACCGATGTACTGCTGGGTTTCGCTGCCCACCGGCCGGTCCATGATCGTTATGATTCCCTCATCCGGAGCTATGATATAATTGATCATCCGGATAGCCGTGGTTTTGCCGGCGCCATTCGGACCCAGCAGCCCGAAAATACGCCCTTTTTCCACAGAAAAGCTTATTCCGTCGACGGCTTTCAGCGATCCGAAGCGTTTGGTTACCTGTTGTACGTCTATTATCGGCATGAAAACAAAGTTAGATCTTAAAGGCGATACAAAAAATATGGGAAAGTTATCATTTTGTTTTGGAAGGGCAAGGAAGAAGTGTCAATAGCCGGCAGTTAATTGTCGGCAGCCGGCTGATAATCGACGGCTAACAATTAACTGTTAATCATCGAACAATTAATTTCACTAAATCCCTCTTGTTTCCTATAATGCAGGAAAGAACGGCAGAGATAAGTCGAGCCACAGCATTGTGTTATTCACGGATGGATGTGGTGCTCAGGGTAATTATCGTCCTTCTCATCCGTTCCTGACTTTTTGTTCGTTGTTATCGTGACTGGCCGGTCAGCCTCAACAGAAACAGTTAGAAGATTCCTTCTCAAAGCATTCACCGATCATGACCGGACAGAGTTCCGGGTAAAATAAATGATGAAAAAGGAAAGATGATGAATGTACTTCAGGTAAGTGCCGAATGTTTTCCGGCAGTAAAAAAAGGGGGTTTGGGCGACGTCGTTGGGGCATTGCCCAAGTATCTTCGCTCCTTGAAGATAAATTCACCTGTGGTGGTTCCGAAATATGATTTGTCCTGGTTCCGGGAGCATGAATTCGAGGTGATTTACGAATCGACTGCTGTTTTAGGACCGGGCCGTTTTTATTTTCGCATAGAACGGGCATCAGGGGATCCGCTTTCCTTTCCGCTGTATGCGGTGAATATTCCCAACCGCTTCGATCGTCCGGGGGTATATGTCGATCCGATCAGCGGTTTCCCGTATTGGGATGAATTCGAGCGGTTTCTTAGTTTCCAGGTGGCGGTTCTTGAGTGGGTTATGCATGAAAAAGAAAAGCCGGATGTCATCCATTGCCACGATCATCATACCGCCCTGATCCCCTTCATGATGACGCGTTGCCCCGTCTATAGCGACCTGAAGTCGATTCCTACGGTTATCACCGTGCATAATGCGGAATACCAGGGGGTGCATCCCGCCCGAAAGATCCAGATCCTGCCCGATTTCGACTGGGACGATTATGGCATTCTCGACTGGGATCATCAGCTTAATTGTCTGGCTGCGGCTATCAAAACGGCATGGTGCGTTACCACGGTTTCTCCGGGTTACATGGAGGAACTGATGCATTCGGAAAATACCCTGGCTCCGCTGTTCCTGGATGAAAAGCAGAAGTCGCTGGGGATATTAAACGGGATCGATACCACTGTCTGGAATCCGGTTACTGATAAAATTATCTCCAAAAACTATGATGCTCAAACGGCAGATATAGGAAAATGGGAGAATAAACAGATCCTCTGCCGTTTTTTTGAGATGAACCCCGAATTGCCGACGTTTTCCTTTATCGGCCGGCTGGCGCGGGAAAAAGGCGCCGACCTGCTCCCCGATCTGATTTCCGAGTTCATTCTTGAGAAGCAAAACGAGGTGAATGTCATCGTCCTCGGATCGGGCGACCGCGAACTGGAACGGCTCTTCACACAGATGAAAGATCAGCATACCGGTTTTTTCAATACGTATCTTGATTACAACGAACAACTCTCTCACCAGATCTATGCCGGCGCTGATTTTATCATAATGCCCTCGCGGGTGGAGCCATGCGGTCTGAACCAGATGTACGCGATGGCTTACGGTACCATGCCGGTGGTCCGGGCCGTGGGAGGGCTAAACGATACGGTTGTCGACGTAGAAGATGGCGGAACAGGCATCCGGTTCAGGGAGTTCAATCTTACGGACAGCACCCTTGCACTGCGCCGGGCACTTGAACGATATCGCGATAAAGACACGTTCACGGAATTGCGAATGAGAATGATGGGAACAGATTTTTCATGGGACAAGTCGGCAAAGCAGTATCGAAAACTTTATCAACGATTAACCAAAGCGAAGGATCAGGATTAATATGGATACAACGATAGCGGTAATCCTTGGAGGAGGCCGGGGATCCAGGCTCTATCCACTCACAAAGGGGCGTTCCAAACCTGCTGTTCCTATTGGAGGAAAGTACCGGCTGGTTGATATTCCTATTTCGAACTGCCTGAATTCAGAGATCCGGAAGATATTCGTGCTTACCCAGTTTAACTCGACGTCACTGAATCGTCATATCAAGAATACCTATAATTTTGATCTGTTCAGCCATGGGTTTATAGATATTCTGGCAGCGGAGCAGACATTTTCGAGCCAGAACTGGTTCCAGGGAACGGCTGATGCCGTCCGTAAATCCCTGCATCATCTTGAAGAACATAAATACCGGGAGGCGCTCGTCCTTTCGGGAGACCAGCTCTATCAAATGAGGTTCCACACGATGATAAAGGAACATCGGGAACATGGAGCAGACCTGACGATCGCCACTATTCCGGTAAACCGGCATGAGGCTACCGGGTTCGGGATTATGAAGACGAATAAGGAAAACCAGATTGTAGCTTTTGTCGAAAAGCCGGGTTATGATGAGGTGGATTCATGGAAATCGGAGGTGAACGAAGAGCATAAAGCCGCCGGAAAGGAGTATCTGGCTTCTATGGGTATTTATGTATTCAGCCGGCAGCGCCTGATAGAACTCTTTGATGATAACCCGGACGCTACCGACTTCGGAAAGGAAATTATCCCGGCAGCTATCAAAAACGATTTTAAAGTGTGCAGCTATCAGTTTTCAGGATACTGGACCGACATCGGGACCGTCAAATCATTTTTCGAGGCAAATCTGGCGCTTACGGATCCTTTGCCCGCTTTCAACCTGTACGACAGCGATCAACCCGTTTATACGCACGCACGCCTTCTGCCGGCTTCCAAGGTATCGGGCACCACCCTGGAACGTACCGTAATTTCGGAAGGATGTGTGATTGAGGCCAGCAGAATTGAACATTCGCTGGTAGGCATCCGCGCGCGCATAGGCAGGGGAACGACCATTGTGGATTCGATCGTGATGGGCAATGATCTGTTCCCTCCCTTTGACGAACTGGATTCCGCCGAAGGTCAGCCGCCGCTCGGAATCGGGGAACGGTGTTATATCCGGAATGCCATTATCGACAAAGACTGCCGCATCGGCTGTGACGTACGTGTGAACGGCGGAACTCATATGGAAAATAAAGACTACGAGAATTATTCGGTGGTAGACGGCATCGTTGTGATTCCCAAAGGTTCTGTAATCCCGGACGGAACGGTGATCTGAGGGATCAGCTATCAGCAGATGAAGGTGGTTTTTGCGTAGTCGATTATCAATCCTGTTTCAGGATGATTCTCAATTCTTGACCTGCTTCCAGGCAAGTGGATACATCTCCTTGAAGGGACCCCAGGGGCATTCGACAAATCTCTGGAATGAGAGCAACCTTCAACCTTTAACTTTCAACCTTAATCCCAGCTTCAGCTTTGTTGAATTTCCTGAAGCTTTGCCAATGCCCGTTTTCGCAGGTCCGTGAATGCTTCTTCCGCGATATCACCCACAGTGTATTTCAAATGCAGCCACACCAGGTAGGTGGCGACAACATCTTCATAACAATAGGTCTCGATCTGCGGCAGCCGTCCGGCGCGGTACATTGCAAGCACCTCATTCCCCTCGCCCGTCTGTTTAACGGGAATCCCGATCAGCCGGCCAAGATGTTTCAATTTCGGCCATGAACTGGCGCCGTAATTGCTGAATTCATCAACCAGATCGATGTTTTCCTTGCTATACCGGTAGCGTATCTCGTATTGATTCAGGCGTGCCGGTAGCTGCAGGCCGTGTTTCAGCGCCCGGTACGTTATAAGGGGGATATCGAAACCACGCCCGTTGTGGTGGATCAGCCCGAAGTCCTTATACGTGCTGAGAGAATCGATCAGTTTCTTAATACCTTCACATTCATTTTCTCCGTTCCACCCGTATTTCTGGCGGGGCCCTCCATCGGGGGAGATCCATAATCCCACCCAGGAGACGATTCTGTGGAACATGGGCGGAAGAAAACCCGACCGGTTTTGTGCCAGCTGTTCCCCGGCCTGTTCCAGCAGCGCGTCTTCGGTATCGGCGGGATCTTCCACGACCGACCGTATCAGGTCGAAGTCGGGAATGGTTTCCATATCAAATACAAAAAGCATAAATCGTGATCAGTTGCAGGATGTGAAAAATAGCCATCGGCCGAAATCTACGGAAGATACATTTTTTTGATGATGCCCGCTTCTGTAGTTTCTTTAGTTGAAGATTGAAGATTGAAGATTGAAGATTAGGAGCATCAGCAGTTGTGGATTTGGCAGCCACCGACAACCAGTTGTGATCCCCCAAAAACCCTCAAAAGAGACCGTTCTTCCCGAAAAAATATAAACAGGGCATAAAATCTGATTTAAGATTCGATTCTTTACGGATTTTTCAATTAATTGTACCTGTTGATATCCTGTTACAGAAATCGTATTTCTCAGATGAGACCGGGTTATTGTTTCGGTAGCTCAGCCTTATTGTAATCAAGAAAAGGAGTTGCCTGTGAATGTATACGAACCTTCTAAAATCCGTAATATAGTTCTTTTGGGGCATTCGGGAGCCGGGAAGACCACGTTTGCCGAGACGATGCTTTACGAAGCCGGCGCGATCAACCGCAGAGGAGCCGTCGAGCAAAACAATACCGTGTCGGATTTTCACGAAATCGAACACGAGAAACAGAAATCGGTGTTTACGTCACTCCTGAATCTCGACTGGCGCGGGCACAAGATCAACCTGATCGATACACCGGGTACTTCCGACTATATCGGTGAGGTGGTGGGCGGACTCAAGGTCGCCGCAACGGCCATGCACCTTCTGGATGCCGAGCATGGCGTTGAAGTGGGCACCGAGCTGTTCTGGCAATATACCCGGAAGTACCGGACGCCCTCTCTTTTTATTGTCAATAAGCTCGATCATCCCAAATCGGATTTTCAGAGAACGGTTGATCTTGCAAAGGAACGGTTCGGCCGGGAAGTGGTAGTGGTGCAATATCCGTATGAGGAGGGGGACGGCTTCAATGCGATTATTGATGTGCTGAAGATGACCATGTATGAGTTTCCGGAAGACGGGGGGCGCCCGCAAAAGCTTCCGATTCCGGACTCGCACCGTTCACAGGCTGAACTGCTGCATAACCAGTTGGTTGAGTCGATCGCGGAAAACGATGAATTGCTGATGGATCTCTATTTCGAGAAAGGAGAACTTGATGAGGATGAGATGCGCGACGGACTGCGGAAGGCGATGATCCGGCATCAGATTTTCCCGCTTTTTTGCGCGTCGGCCAAACGAAATATGGGGTCGGGGAGGATCATGGGTTTCCTGGATAATGTCGCTCCCTCTCCACTCGATGTAGATGGACCCGAACTTGAAAATGGAAAGCATCTGAAAGTCGATCCAAAGGGAAAAACCGCCATTTTCCTTTTTAAAGCTCATTCCGAGCCCCACGTCGGCGATCTGATGTATTTCAAAGTGTACAGCGGATCAGTCAGGCCGGGAATGGACCTGGTTAACCATACCAATAGCACGATCAACAGGATGAACGCTCTTTTTGCCGTCGAGGGTGAGGATCGCAGAGAAGTGACCGAAATCCGGGCCGGCGATATCGGGGCAGTGGTGAAACTGAAGGAAAGCGGGGTCAATGACACCCTTTCGGATAAGTCGTTTCGCGAATCGATCGCCCCGATTGAGTTTCCCGAGCCGGTCATCCATTATGCCCTGAATACACCCTCGGAAGGCGATGAGGAAAAACTCGCCATGGCTCTTCATCAACTGGCGAAAGAAGATCCTTCTCTGCGGGTTGATCATAATAAAGAGCTGAAACAGACGATTCTCGGCGGGCAGGGTGAGGAACATATGGCGGAAGTGCGTTATACCCTTGAGCACCGTTTCAAGCTGAATGTCTTGTTCTCCGAACCCAAAATACCCTATCGTGAAACAATAACGAAGGCGGTAAGGGCAAACTACAAGCACAAGAAGCAAAGCGGCGGTGCCGGGCAGTATGGCGAAGTTTATATGCTGGTAGAGCCTTATGAAGAAGGGAAACCGAATGCGGAGGATCTCTCGGTCCGTGATGTGCAGAAGATCGAGCTGGAATGGGGAGGCACCTTCGTATTCCAGAACTGCATTGTTGGGGGAGTCATTGATGCCCGCTTCCTCCCGGCGATTATGAAAGGAGTCATGGAGAAACTGGAAGATGGCCCGATGACCGGCTGCCGGGTTCGCGATATCCGGGTTTCCATTTACGACGGATCCATGCATTCGGTGGATTCAAACGAAGCTGCTTTTAAAACCGCAGGGCTGATGGCTTTTCGTAAAGCTTTCCTCGAGGCAAGACCACAACTGCTGGAGCCGGTCGATGAAGTGGAAATTACAGTTCCGGGCGAATACATGGGCGACATCATGAATGATCTTTCCACGCGCCGGGGCCAGGTATTAGGGATGGACGGCGACAGTTCCATACAGAAAGTGCGGGCTTATGTTCCACAGGCCGAATTACACCGGTATTCGACCCAGCTGCGTTCGATGACACAGGGCCGGGCCACTTTTACACGCAAATTCGCCCGCTATGCACCGGTCCCCACGGATTTACAGGAAAAGCTGGTGAAACGTCATGCCCTGCAACAGAGTGCCTGATCATTTATGCTGTGTTGCCAGCCAGGCACGATATCGCTTCGGAAGAGGAAACGGAGGATGATCCGGGATGGGGGAGAGCCGTGGTCTGAGCGGACCTTTGGGCTTGGCCGGCCTTAGTTCCGGATTCCAGGCGAAACCCTTCAGCTTCATCTTTCCCACATCATCCGATTCCTCCAGATATCTCCCTGATATCTTGCTCAGTGCCTTTAACTTGTAAATATTCCCGTTCCTGAACAGGATACGCAGCGAATCGGAATTCATGCTGATGGCACCGTCCGGCTTATTTTGCTCATTATGAGTGAAATAGATCATCCTGGCATTCGGGTGTACCAGCATGCGATCTATCTCACCCTTCCGAAACCAGGCGGTGAGGGTGTCGCCGGCGATTTGGTTAAGACGGGAAGTGATGGAATCCTGTGCTACGGAAAAGGCGGAAGGATAGGCAACCAGCCGGCGTACGGTATCCTCACGGATGAACACGTGGATTACCGGCGCGGTGAGCTGAAGGCTGTCATGCCAGGCTTTCGCGTGATCTACGAGCGTAAAGCGCCCCGTCGAATCAACGTAAGCCGCGCTGTCCGACACCGAAGAGAATTGCTTGTTCCAGATGATGACGTTACCCCTGGCATGGAATACATATGAGCTGTCTTTTTGATGATAGGCGATGACATCTGCCTGGATGTAGTTGGTGTCGGGGCTGTCGGGTTTGAATTTGTCGAGGCGGGCATGTCCCCGAACCAACCGGTGCCCGGAGGAATCGGATCGGGCGTAATCTCCGACGAGGGATAAGGAATCCTTTTTGTCGTGAATAAATACTCGTCCGTGCAACTCGTAATACTGTTTCTGCCGATTGGAAAAAAGGCTGTCGGCCTCAATGTATTGCGTCGTATCGACAAGCTGAACATTTCCCCGGAAAGCGGCACTGTCCTGCTTTTGATAGTAAACCCCCATTCCTGCAATCATGACTCCCCGTTTATCCACCAGCCGCAGAGGAACCGGGATATGTGCCACATCCAGTACATAATCGTAATGCGTCAATCGGTTGAAGATCGTTACATCATCCCGGAAGATCACAACCCGGCCCCGAAAGGTGCTTATTTTTGATTTTGTATGATAGATGGCAGTATCCGCCCAGATCCATCCGTTCTTCGTTCTCACCTCGATATTGCCGAAGGCACGGAGTTCGTCCGAATTCAGGAACTGATACGCGCTATCGCATCTCATATCGATGTTCTTGCTCTTCAGATGCACATTGCCGATGAGCCGGCGCACTTCCTGGCTGTCTGCCGTGCCTCCCACCAGCCGGTCGGCATGCAGGATGGTGACCGACTGCTGGGCGAAGGATGATTCCGGCAGCAGGAAGCAGAGCCACAGCAGGGAAAACAGCACGGACAACCGATATGATGTGTTGCAGAAGGGGAAATGGCTGCAGGATAAAAAATTCATCTCAATCCACCGCAACCCGGCCCGTTACCTTTGTGACGACATAAGACTTCAGGTCATCCGAGCCGGTGAGCCCATAACCTGCAATGCTGTCGGAAGGGGTGGTTATTGTTACGTAATCTTTGGTTTCGATATGATGATTATTCTGCATCCACTTAAGGTATTCGGTGCGTAGCGTCCGTTTCCGGTTTGTGGCAACAACCACATTGTCGTAAAACTCGAACATCGATTTGCGGCTTCGGAAGGCGGCTCTGCCACAGGTAATAGTGGTGACCACCTTTCCGGTGGTGTCGTACACAGCAATATGTACCGGACCTTTGAAATGGGTAACCGTGCCGTTGTCGAGCTGGCGCGTGGAAGCGTAAGGAGCCGACAGATCGACCCGGAGGTCCCCACTTTCGATCAGGTTCATCTCCACACCCCAGCTTTCGGTTTTTCTGGTCAGGGAGTCGGCCAGGGCACTTTTAACACGACCTTTATCGTGCTCGGTGAGCTTTGAACAGGAGAAACAAAGGAATATCATGATCAGTAACGGAAGGGCTCGTCTCATAAAGATTCGCGATTAGATGGTGCCGAAGTACCGGTCTCCGGCATCACCAAGGCCGGGAACAATGAATTTGTCGTCGTTCAGGCGGTCGTCAATTGCCGCCGTGATAACGGGCACTTCCGGATGTTTCCGATGAACTGCCCGGATGCCCTCCGGGGCAGCAACGAGACATACAAACCGGATTCTCTGAGACCCCTGTGCTTTCAGCAGATCCAGTCCCGCAACGGCACTGCCCCCGGTGGCAAGCATCGGGTCGACCAGGATGACTTCCGCTCTTCCCATATCTTCAGGAAATTTGTGATAATACTGAACAGGCATCTTCGTCTTCTCATCGCGGTATAACCCAATGTGTCCTACCCTGGCTTCGGGAATGAAGGTAATGATGGAATCCACGAAGGATAACCCCGCCCGCAGGATTGGGACCACGATAACAGTACCATCCAGCTCATAACCTGATGTTTCGGCGATGGGCGTCCTGATTCGGAGGCTTCTCAGCGGCAGTTCCTGTAATGCGTGATAGATCAGGATCATCGAGAGAGGCCTCATAGCCTCCCGGAAGGCGCGGGGCGGCGTTTCCCGGTTTCGCAGAATGGTGAGGTTCCTGGCTACGAGCGGATGTTTAACAAGCGTAACATTGGGGTATTTATTCATCAGACAACCGTTATTTCCGGATAAGACAGCCGTTGGAAAGTGAATATACAATCCTCCGGTGATTCGATGGCATGGCAACCCGCGCGGAGATCATTCATTCCACAGGGTGAATCCGACGGAAAAACAGCCGGTTGATTCCATATGCTATCGAATCTTAATGTAAAAAGATTCCCGAAACCCCGAAAATCCCTGAAAAAGAGTAGTCGGGGGAGAAGCCGCAGCCAGATTTTTGTCAGGTCAGGGAATTAATGAAGTCGGGGGGTTGTTTAAGCCTATGCGTTTAAACAGGTTTGGAGAAAGTGTAAAAATTTCGTTTAATCTTCAGAAAGACAAAAAGAAGCCGCTTGCCGATAAAAACACTACGGAAAAAAAACAGGTCATAAAGAAAAAAAGTAAGGTTCTTTTGAATGATAACATGGTTATAATCGAGTAATTTGTGTAATTCATTCGAAGCGAATAACTTACGTAAAAATCGAGATTAAAAAGGAGTTGCGAATGACTAAAGCTGACATCGTCGAAATCATTGCAGGATCGACGGGATTATCAAAGGTTGAAACGGAAGCCATCGTCAAAGGCTTTCTGGATACGGTTATCGACGCCATGAAACGCGGCGAGACGATCGAATTGCGGGGTTTTGGCAGCTTTAAGGTGGTTAAACGCGCACAGCGGGTGGCACGAAACCCGAAAACCAATCAGGAAGTTATTGTGCCTGAGCAGTACATCCCTACCCTCAAGATTTCGAAGGAATTTAAAAGAGCCGTCGACGAAGCCCACACCTGAAGCACAAACAGCCGGTCGGTCAGGGAGAGGCCTTTCCAGCTATGGGAAAGGTGAAGACACCTTATGGCGCAGAAAAACAAAGAGGCTGATATGTCCGCCGCATAAGGAAAGGACAAAATCCAGGGGAGGAGCACTATGTTTTATCCCACAATTTCGTATCTTTCCCGCTCTTTTTCGGACAGATGTACATTCGTCCGGGAATTATAATATAAACGAAGGTAATTTTTTATGCCGAGCGGAAAGAAGAGAAAGCGTCATAAGATTTCCAAGCACAAACGGAAAAAGCGCCTCAGGAAGAATCGACACAAGAAGAAATAAAAGCCTGTTTTTCAGGCTTTTATTTTAAAGGGCGACCGCCAGTGAATCTGCAGATATCTGAAGAACTTTCTGAGTGATCATCAGCAGGGACTGGAGTTTGCGTACGATAAAGCGATGGACTTCGGCTAACGTTTTCGAATTCTCAAATGAATATCGCAGATAGGTGTTCAGGCTCATCACCGATAGATAACGGCCGTGCTCATCTCCCTCAACTTCAATATGCCAGCGCGTAATAGTGTCGCCGCTGTGCATCTGGGGCGGAAGTGCCTCATTAATCACCTCCATCCAGCGGCTGGCTGCATCAATACGATCAGTTCCATATAGCGAGTGACCCAGAGTGGCAATCACGGACTGGTCGAACTGCCAGACGATCTCAATGTCGATAGCCGGCGGCAGCCTGAAGGTGTCTTCCGGGTCGCCGTTTAAAAGCGGGTGCCTCTCCATACCCTGTAGCTCGCGGGCAAGGCTGATTTCACGGAACTTATCCCAGTCGAAATTGATAATTACTTTGTCTATATATTCGGAGTGCTCCCCGACATTGATGCTGAGCTCAAGACCTGTTGCATTGATCCTGTTTTCCTTCCAGGTTCTGAACGTATGTATATCCAGCTGACGCTTTGTAAGCTCGGATTCGATTAAGTTACTGATGGAATTAAAAATTGGATAATTCATCCCTCTTTATGTTTGTTTATAAGTATAAAAGCGCTTCTTAAGATAACTCTTAAAAAATGAACTGCTACTATTACTTAAAAAATTTAATGTTCGAGCTTCAGGATGTTTTTCTCAGAGCAAAACTCATTGATGTCTATACCCGCCGGAGAGGCGTGGCTGAAATCATTCTGCAAAAAACGGATGCAGTCAATAGGTTAATAACGGATGTCCGTAGTCCGTATATTGCATTTTTTATCGACCGCCCGGAAAAAACTGTCCAGGCAAATACTTATCATCTGTTTGAAGATATCCACGGAATAACCATCACAAAATTGGAACTGGCACATCATGATCGGCAGGTTACGCTGAAACTTGAGGATCACTCGTCCCTCCATTTTTTGTTATACCCGCCCAGGGCGAATGTGATCTATGAAAAAGACGGCCTGATCAGGGAAGCGTTCAAACGTTCGGACAAACTACAGGGGCGGAAGATGCCTCAGCCAGTTCCTGCCTCGCCGGGCGATCCGAATGCCGGGAACGGATCGGTTAGAGGCAGGATCCTGTCCCTCAACCCGCTGCTGCCCCGTGATCATCTGGATGAATTGATAGAATACAACAAGCTGGATGCCTGTTCTGTCACGGAATTGCGTGAATTCACCGGCAACCTGGTTCGGGCGCTGGGCGAAAATCCTCAGCCGCGATGGCTTGAAACCCGGTCTTTCACTACCATTCCGCACCGGTTATTGCCGGTAAAGACTCTGAAATCATTCGATTCTGTTAATGAGGGGATACGTTATGCCTATTACCAGATCGTTTTTCGGGAACGGTTCATCCAGGAAAAGGAAAAGCTGGAAGAGGCCGTTCAGAGGGAACGAAGAAAGCATCAGAACCGGATAGAGGAATTGCGGCAGTCGCATAAGAGTGATGCGCGTGCCGAACATTACGAACGATTGGGTCACTTATTGATGGCGAACAACCATCAGCCGCTTGATCCGGCGCTTTCGGAGGTCACTTTGCCTGATCTCTATAACGATAACCGGCCGGTGCATATCCCGCTGAGACCGGGGAAGGGATGGATCGAAAATGCAGGATATTATTACGATAAAGCCCGGAAGTCACGCAGGTCAGCCGCTGAAGCCGGAAACCGGAGAGAGCGGATGACAAAAGAGCTCGCTCTGTTGAAAACCCTGGCACAGGAGCTCAGCGGGATACGGCACGCCCGGGAACTGGAGCACTGGCGCCGGGAACGTCGTGACGATCTGGTGCGGCTCGGTCTGTCGGCCCGGGAAGGGAGGCAGCAGCGAACGCCTTTCAGGAGAATCCGGGAAGGCGGCTTTGAATTCTGGATAGGCAAAAATGCCTCCGGCAACGACGAAATGACGGCACGCGCTCATAAGGAGGATATCTGGCTGCACGCAAGAGGATACCCCGGCTCACACGTAGTGATCCGGATGAACCGCTCCCGGGAAAATCCCCCGCGGGAAATCCTGCTGAAGGCCGCTTCTTATGCCGCGTATTTTTCGCAGGGCCGGGGTTCGGCCCTGGTTCCCGTGAGTTATGTACGCAGGAAATTCGTCCGAAAACCCAAAGGAGCCGGGCCGGGACAAGTTGTCCTCGACCGGGAAGAAGTGGTGATGGCGGCTCCCGTACAGCCGGATTATAACGGAGAAAAATGATGGATGAAAATTTGTTCCTGTGTGGTTTTATGGGATCGGGCAAATCCACGATCGGCAGAAAGATCGCTTCGATGATCGGGAAAACGTTTTATGATCTGGATTCCGTCATCGTTGAAAAAACAAAGCGGCAGATCACGGAAATATTCTCCACCTTTGGAGAGGCATGGTTTCGCAAGGTCGAAAGAGAATGTCTCCTGGAAAAACTGGAGGAAAACAAAATGGTCATGGCACTTGGAGGAGGTGTTCTCCGCGATCAGGAGATAATTGATGAGATTAAAACCCATGGCCGCCTTATCTTCCTCCGGCTTACGGTGCCTCATCTGGTGGCCCGGCTCTCGCGCAACCGCCGCCGCCCTCTGCTTCTCAACGCCGATGGAACCCTCAAGTCGAGGGAAGAGCTGACGGCGCTGGTTCGTGATTTATACCACCGGCGTATGCCACAGTATGAACAGGCTGATTATATTGTGGATATTCCCGAAGATTTCACGCCGGACGAGTCAGCCCGGCTGGTTTTACAGGCGGTTAATAAGGAGATGCAACGTGATTAAAGTGCAGACACAGCAGACACATGAATATCCGATCATTACCGGGATGGATCAGGATCGGACCATCCGGGATTTTCTCTCCGGACGCTATGCCGGAGACGCTGCCTTTCTGGCGATCGATGAGAATGTACAAAAGCTTCATGGAGAACATTATCAGCAGCTTTTCAAGGGTACCTTTAGTGCCGTTCACACGTTTGTCGTGCCGGCAGGAGAGACGGGAAAGAGTATTGAACAGTGGTGGAAACTGATATCTTTCATGATCGAACGTCAGGCCCGGCGCAATCAGCCGCTGCTGGTCGTCGGCGGAGGCGTGACCGGAGATCTCGCAGGCTATGCCGCCGCCTCCTGCCTTCGCGGAATGCCGCTGATCCATTTCCCTACGACCCTGCTGGCCATGGTCGACAGTGCCATCGGCGGGAAAACCGGCATCAATCATCCCGGCGGGAAAAACCTGGTGGGATCCTTTTATCAACCTGAAGCGGTGTTTTCCGACCCCGGTGTATTATCGACGCTACCCGAAAAGGAATGGCTGTGCGGCCTGGGGGAAGTATTGAAATACGGAAGTATTGAGGAGCCGGGTTTTTTCGGAGAGATCGATTCCATCATTCATAAATACGGGTTCTCCGATCCGGCGGAATGGCTTTCCATTATTGATCGTTCGGCCTCTATCAAGGCGCATATCGTCCGGGAGGATGAGAAGGAGGAAGGCATTCGTGCTTATCTCAACTTCGGGCACACTTTCGCCCATGCGATCGAAGCCGAACTGGGATACGGCACACTCCCTCACGGTATGGCTGTTTTCGCCGGAATGATCGCCGCCGTCGATGCCTCAAACAGGTGCGGAGCAAATCTTGATCCCGAAAAGCTGCTCCGTTTTAATCGCTTCTACCGGCTGAATCTGACCTCGCTGAACAATAAACAATCGCAACTTATACGTTGGATGTTTAGAGACAAAAAACGGGTATCCGGCAGCCTTCGGCTCGTTTTACTTCATGAATGGGGACAACCCTATCTGATGGAAACCGACGATTTGTCGCTTGTAGACTCCGCCTGGCAATATCTTTTCGATGTCCTTTCTGCCTCCCGATGATTACCAACAACAGGATTTCATCCGCCTCCCGTGATACTTAGATGGATCTATCAAATATGGCGAATTTTCTGGTACGGCTTTTTGGGCCTGCTCACAGCCCTGATCCTGGCCGGACTCGTGTTGTACGTGTCGTTGCAGCGAAATCAGGTACAACAGTTTCTGGCCCATCGTGTTGAGGATGCATTCAATGCCAACTACAAGGGGCACATAAGTATAGGGAGCCTGGGAGGAGACATCCCGTTTAACATTATTCTGACGGACGTCCGGCTGACGTATGACGGTCCGGATGATCGGTTTGCCGCTTCCTCACCGGTATTCGAGTGTGATTCACTGGAATTCAGCGTGAATCTATGGGATCTGATCCGCCGCCGCATTAATATTACCCGTTTTGATATCAAACGTCCTGTGATACGACTTACCAGCATGGGAGACAGCACATATACGCTGTTTCAGGCATTGGGGCGCAGGAAGGATAACAATGCGGGTTCGGGAATCCGGATTTTTAAAGATATGAACATTTATGCTCCCCAGCTTCAGATGGAAGAGGGGCGGATGAGGCTCGACCGGCTGCACCATACGCCGTCCGGGGTCCATCTGCCTGCACCGCTGAATCTGGAGGACGTGAACATGCAAACGTTCCTGGAACTCACCAATAATCACCGTTTCATTGATATCGATCACTTTCATGCACGGATTCTTCACACCCTTGCCGGACATATCGACGTAAGCGGACAGTTTTATAATGACAGGCATATGCTCGAATTTAACCGGTTCATGGTAAAAAGCGGCCGGTCACAGGTGGAGATAAACGGACGGATCAATGGGGTGAATCTTTATAAGGGCAACTGGATCGGGCAGGCCAGAGACGCTTCATACCAGTTATCGCTGGATTCGTCCCGGGTTTATCTGAATGATTTTACCGATATTTTTCCCGATTTACCGAAGGTCGACGAGCCTTTTATCTTCAATGTCGCGGCTGCAGGAGATCTGCAGGATCTTCAATTCCAAAAGCTGCATCTCCGGTTCAACCGAAGCCTGCTGGCCGTCCGGGGATGGGTGAAGAATCTGAATCAACAGGGAAAGCTGGCTTACAATCTTACGCTGGACACGCTCCGTGTGTCGGATAAGGATTTGCGACTTCTCCCGCAGGAACGCTGGAGCGATTACTTTAAAGATTGGGATCGTGTATCTGTGACGGGCAGCCTGAAAGGCAATGAAGATTCGCTTGCGATGGCGGGAAACGCCTATTTCCCCTCCGGCCGGATGCATATGAACGGTCACCTCCGGTTTAAAGAACCCTGCCGTTACACTGTTAGCCTGACTGCCCGGAACATTCTCCTGGATTCTCTGAAGACTTTTGGGCCGCTTACCGGAGTGGTCAATGTAAAGGCGCAATTACAAGGTGAAGGAATCCGTAAGGATAAAGCAAATGCCCGGCTCAGCCTTGCCGTTACAGATAGCCGGATTAACCGGGTCCCTATTGACCGTCTGACCCTGAAAACCTCCCTGAGTGACGGATTCCTGGAACAGACGGTCCGTTATCAGGGGGGAGGCGGGCACATGCAGGGATCCGGATGGCTGGATCTGACGAAAAAGGAGCCTGCATTTTCGTTTTCGGGCAGAGGGAGTGACCTTGATCTGCAGACCTTGTTCCCCGACAGTACTTTCCCGTCCACACGCCTGAACATATCGTACAACCTGCGGGCGCAGGGACGATCGCCGGACAGCCTGTACGGCGAGGCCAATCTCGATATTGATACTTCCCTGGTGGCCGGAAAGCAGATCCCCCCCCAGCAAATTTATCTGGATCTGGACTCCCCGGCAAAGAGCCAGCGTACGCTGCGTCTGGCCAGCACATATCTGGATGCAACGCTCAAAGGCACGGTGATCCCTTCCCGTATTTCCAGGTTTGCAAAGTACTGGGCGGGCTATTTCAGGGAGCAGGTGCGGAAGGAGGTCCTATTTGAGCCGGATTCGCTGACTCCTGCTTCTAAGGCACCGAATCCGCCTCCGGCTCAACCGCTTAACCTGAACATTGACCTGCATTTAAAGAATCTGGCGGTACTCCATAATTATTTCCCGGATTTCCCTCACCTGACAAGCCGGGGCCATCTTCAAACGCTTGTGAAAGCCGACAGCAGCCGGATGCTCATTACCGGCGGCTGGAGAGATGATCTGACCCGCTTCGATTCTGTTCAGGTACACCATTCTCAACTTATGTGGACGGCCGGTTTCTCTCACAATCAATCCATCCGGGAGTATGCCAATCTCGACATCAGAGCGCAGGTGGATACCGTGAGGATTTCCGGGGAAAACATGAACGGCCTCAACTGGACGTTTTCAATGAGAGACGACTCGATCAGTAACAGAATGCGTATCGACCGAATCGGGAAAAACGTACAGGTTAATCTGCAAACGACCAGTCTTCTCTCCGATTCTGCTTTTGCAACCTATATTGATGATTTTGTGGCGGGCAACCAACAATATGCCTGGATCAATGACGGCCGGCCGGAGGTGCTTTATAACGACAAAGGTCACCTGGTTTTTAAGGATTTTCGAATGAAGAACGGCGAACAGTTCATCAATCTGAAAGGTACCTACGGTCCTAAAGAGAACAACTCGCTGGTTTGCACGATGCGGAAGATCAATTTGCAGCGGGTATCTGATCTGC
>CAZNHE010000031.1:0-29918 GCA_964572735.1 uncultured Chitinophagales bacterium
ATATTGCTACGGTGGCCGATGCTATCGATTACATCAAGAAGAAGAGTTCTTAACTTGAATAGTTGCCATTGCTAAACCGATTATGGTCAATCGCAGAGTTGTCATTACAGGCATCGGGGCACTTACTCCTATTGGGAAGAGTGCGCCCGATTTCTGGAATGGCCTTGTCTCAGGCAAGACCGGGGTGCGCCCCATCGAGTATTTCGATGCGAGCAACTTCGCCACAACCTTCGCCGCTCAAATCGAGAATTACCATCCTGAAGACTATCTTGATGCTAAAAAAGCGCGCCGTATGGATCGCTTTTGCCAGTATGCGATGGTCGCAGCCATGGAGGCAGTGGGTGATTCAGGGGTGAATCTGGAGGAGATCAATAAGAACCGGGTAGCTACTATCATCGGATCGGGCATCGGGGGCATGGAGACTTTCTACAAACAAACGGCGACCTATATCGAAAGAGGGCCCCGGGGAGTGTCTCCGTTCTTCATTCCAATGCTTATTCCTGATATTGCCGCCGGCCAGGTGTCGATCCACTACGGGTTTCGGGGACCCAATTATGCGGTTGTATCAGCTTGTGCAACAGGGGCACACAGCATCGGCCTGGCATACGATTCAATCCGCCAGGGCATTTCGGATTATGCCGTATGCGGAGGGGCCGAAGCGCCTATTTTCGAGATGGGGGTTGCAGGGTTTAATTCCATGCACGCCATGTCTACCCGGAATGACGAGCCGGAAACCGCCTCACGCCCGTTTGACAAAACCCGCGATGGTTTCGTGCTGGGTGAAGGTGCAGCTATTTTCTTTTTGGAAGATTATGAGCTGGCAGTGAAACGCGGAGCCCGGATTTATGCAGAGATGGCAGGTTACGGTTTTTCTGCCGATGCCCATCATATCGTTGCACCCGATCCGGATGGCAATGGTGTGGTCATCGCCATGACCGAAGCACTGAAATCGGCAGGCATCGGGCCCGATCAGGTTGATCATATCAATATGCATGGAACCAGTACTCCTCCCGGCGATATCGCGGAAACTAATTCCATCAAAAAAGTTTTCGGAGATCACGCTTATAAAATGAATCTGAATTCGACCAAGTCGATGACAGGTCACATGCTGGGAGCTGCGGGAGCCGCAGAATCGATCGCAACCATTCTGGCTATCTATCATGGCATCGTTCCGCCGACCATCAATTACAGATATCCTGATCCCGAGTGCGATCTGAACTATACGGTCAACGAAGCGGAAGTGCGTGATTTGCGGTACGCCGTCAATAATGCTTTTGGTTTTGGCGGCCATAATACTTCCCTGGTATTTAAAAAATTTGAGGAATAACCTTGAGCCTCCTCACCCGATTTAAGACGATACTTTCCGGCACGGATGCGGTAGTTGAACGGGATAAGGAGGAGAAGATACATTTTCTTGAGCAGCTGATCGGAGAATCCATCGATCATCCGCATCTTTATCTGAAAGCGCTCAGGCATCGTTCGAGCCTGGCTAACACCCGTTCGGGCTACCGCCAGTCGGATTCGTATGAACAACTGGAGTTCCTTGGTGACGCCGTGCTCGACCTGATTGTCACCGAGATCCTTTTTGAGCGGTTCCCTCAGGAAAACGAGGGATTCATGACAAAACTCCGGTCCAAGGTGGTGAAGGGTCATACCCTGGCCCGCTTTTCCCGTAAACTAAAGCTGAGCCAGGTGATCGAGGTAGGTGAACGGGTCAGAGGACAGGGAATCGAGTTTTCCAACAGTGTGCTGGCCGACATCTTCGAGGCGCTGATCGGTGCAATGTATAAAGATAAGGGATACAAAAAGACCTTTAATTTCGTCCTTACCATCGTCGACCGTTATGTTAATCTTCAGCGGCTGGTTCAAACGCAGGATAATTATAAAAGCCTGCTGCTTGAATATGCACAGGCACACAAGATGAGCCTTCCGGAGTATCTGGTGGTAACGGAAACGGGACCCGAACACGATAAAACGTTTGAGGTTCAGGTCATGATCAATGGCGAGAGAGCGGGAGTCGGGTCGGGAAAGAACAAGAAATCGGCCGAGCAGGATGCTGCCTGTAAGGCGCTCGAACAATTACAGGCCCTGGAACACTGAAAAACGGCCGGATCAATTGTTCATCGTTGACTTTTTGATAATTCAAAGTGAATAATAAAAGGATTCATATTATTCTCATCGTCCTTCAAGTGTCATAGGATAGATTAAATCTTCATTTTCGATTCTCCTGATGAAAAATAGTACTTTATCCCTGTTAATAGTCCTGCTTTTTCAGACCATTTCTTTTGCCCAGGGTAAAAATGTGATTGTGGTTCACACCCGGGATGTGGCTCTTGTGTTAGGCATTTCTCATCAGCATGTGTACCAGGCTTATCTGGGAAGGGTCTTAGACAATACCGCCGATTATGCGGCTCTGCCGGTCGATGAGAGCCGGCAGGTATACAGTACCGCAGGAATGGCCGACCGTCTTAATACGGCTCTTCGGGTAACACATGCGGATGGTAACCCGTCTTTGAACCTGGAATATGTAAGCCATTCCGCCCGAAAGATATCCGACGATATCATTCTCACAGAAGTTCATCTGAAGGATCCGAAATACCCTTTTGAGGTGACTCTTTATTACAAAGCGTTTCAAAAAGAGGATGTGATAAAAACCTGGAGCACGATTCGTCACCGGGAGAACGGGCCGGTTATTCTTCATGCATTTGCATCTTCCTGCCTGTATCTGGAGGCTTCCCATTACTGGCTGATGCATTTTCACGGAGACTGGGCAAAGGAAATGCAATTGGAGAAAAGCGAGTTGACTTCCGGGATCAAGGTGATCGATTCAAAACTGGGGACGCGCGCCACCAAATATGAAAATCCCGGATTCTTCATTTCCCTGAACAAGCCTTCCGGCGAAAATTCCGGAGAAGTATTGGCCGGGGCGCTGGCATGGAGCGGAGATTTTAAGCTATCCTTCCAGATTGATAATAATAATCTGCTGCACATTATTTCAGGCATCAATCCGTATGCATCAGATTATCCCCTTCCGCCGGATCAAACCTTTACCACGCCTGCTTTTATTTTTACCTACAGCAATTCCGGGAAAGGCGCCGCCACCCGCAATATCGATCGCTGGGCCCGGCGCTACGGAATCCTGGACGGAACGAAGCCCCGTCTGACACTGCTCAACAATTGGGAAACTACTTATTTTGATTTTAATGAGAAGAAACTGGTACATCTTCTCGATCAGGCAAAGGAGATCGGAGTGGATCTGTTTTTGCTGGATGACGGCTGGTTCGGGAATAAATATCCGCGTAATGCGGATAATGCGGGCCTGGGAGACTGGCAGGCCAATAAAAGGAAATTGCCTCACGGTATCGGCTATCTGGTCCGACAGGCTCATAAACGCGGAATAAAATTCGGGATCTGGATCGAGCCGGAAATGGTGAACCCCAAAAGTGAGCTGTATGAAAAGCATCCGGACTGGATTCTGAGGCTGCCGAATCGGCCGGAAGATTACAGGCGTAACCAATTAGTGCTGGATTTGAGCAACCCTGAAGTGCAGGATTTTGTGTACGGTGTGGTTGACCATTTAATGACGCAAAATCCCGGCATCGCCTATTTTAAGTGGGATTGCAACCGGATATTTACCGATGAATATTCTCCCTATCTGGGAAAGGATCAGTCTAAGTTATACGTGGATTATGTCAAAGGTTTATACAGCGTCCTGAAACGCCTGCGTAAGAAGTATCCGCACCTGCCGATGATGTTATGTTCGGGCGGAGGCGGCCGGGCCGATTATGGAGCGCTCCGGTATTTCACGGAATTCTGGCCGAGCGACAATACCAATCCCCTGGACCGGATTTTCATCCAGTGGGGATATTCTTATCTCTTCCCGGCCATTGCCACCGATTGTCATGTAACACAAATGGGCGACTACCCTTTAAAATTTCGGGTTGATGTGGCTATGATGGGGAAACTGGGTTTCGATATGCAGATCGATAAACTAAAGAAACCGGATAAGCAATTCATTGAGAACGCAGTAAAAGTGTACAATCAGATCAAGGGACTGGTCTGGTACGGCGATCTGTACCGGCTGGTATCTCCTTACGAAGGTAACCGCGCCGCTCTGATGTATGTTGCTGAGAATAAAAAACGAGCGGTAGTTTACACGTTTTCCCTGCACGACATATTGAACCCCGTCAATCCTCCCATAAAACTACAGGGACTGGATCCGGATACGGAATATCTGGTGAAAGAAATTAATCTTCGGGAAGGGGAGAAATCGCAGTGCAGGGAATCGGGGCATGTCTATTCGGGGAGTTACCTGATGAATGCGGGCATCCATGCCCCGATCGGCGGACCGGCCCAGAGTGCGGTCTTCGAACTGGCGGCGCAGTAAGCGGCCAAAGCAGGGAATTTGCAAGGCAAATCTGTCTTCATTTCATGTCTGTGATTAGTATATTAAATGATATCACACGCCGAAATTTTGCTCACACGATTAGTAGCCGGAAATTATTATGAAAGCATACCTGGATTTGGTTGAACGGGTATTGGAAAAGGGGGTCCGCAAGCGTTCGCGGACGGGCATTGACACAATTTCCAGCTTTGCCGAATTTTACAAAATCGATCTGGCTGATGGATATCCGCTCCTGACAACCAAAAAGATGCAGTTCCGCTCGATCATCCTGGAACTTCTCTGGTATCTGCGGGGAGAAGATCATATCCGCTGGCTTCGCGATGAAAAGAATTGCCACATCTGGGACGCCTGGGCTGACGAAGACGGTCATGTGGGACCGATTTACCCGGTGCTCTGGCGGCGGTTTCCGTATGTCGAAGAAGCCGAGATCGATATGGATGGCGATGGTGGGAATATCCGGCGCACCATCTTCGACCGGAAGGAATTCGACCAGGTTCAGCACGCTATCGATTTGCTGAAAACCGAGCCGGAGAGCAGGCGTATCGTAGTCAGTGCGTGGCACCCGGGTCTCATTGGGCAGATGGCGCTCCCGCCCTGCCATCTTATGTACATCTTCAATGTCGCAGAAGGAAGGCTGAACTGTCATCTGACGCAACGGTCGGGCGACATCGCCCTGGGGATTCCTTTCAATCTGGCCTGCTATGCTGCTTTGACGATGGCCATCGCCGGAGAAGTGAACCTGCAGCCGGGCGTATTTGCACATACCATCGTCGATGCACATATCTACGTAAACCATATCGAGGGAATGAGGGAGCAGCTTACCCGAAAACCTTATCCGCTGCCACGCCTGGAAATTACTCCCTGCCCGATCGACGAATTGACTTTTGAGGATTTTAACCTGATCGATTATTACCACCACCCGGTTATTTCGTTCGAAGTTGCAGTATGAACATTGTCATTATAGCGGCGCATGATGAACACTTGCTGATCGGGAAAGACGGGAAGATTCCATGGCATTATCCGGAAGACCTCCGGCATTTTAAAAGGAGGACGATGGGCCATCCTGTTGTCATGGGGCGAAAAACCTATGAGAGCATTGGAAGTAAACCGCTGCCGGGACGTACCAATGTGGTTATCAGCCGAACGCTGCGCGATAATGACGTCCGGGTGTACCACAGCCTGGAACAGGCACTCGGGGAACTTGAAGAGGAGGATCATGAGATGATATTCATCGCCGGCGGATCTGAAATCTACCGGCAATCCATGCCGCTGGCCGACTTCCTGAATATCACCCTTATCCATCATACATGGAAAGGAGATGTCTACTTTCCGGAATATCGCGATCAGATCGGAGGGGTCTGGGAAGAGACGAATCGACAGGATTTTGAAGAATTCTCATTTCTCGATTATAAACGGATCACTTAACAACTTCTTTGATAATCCGATTATAAGACTAAGTCCGGATGATTGTTTTTACCGGACTTTTGGGTAGAATCTCCCTTGGATGGCCCTTTATTTTCTCCTTTTTCTGAAAAACGTCACGGGCAATACCTCCAAACAACGTATTAGTATAAATCTGTGAAACGTTCCACGCCTCTGCTTATCCTTATACTCCTGTTCGCCGTACGATTATCTTATGCTCAGGAACATACCTTTTCAGCACAATATTTCGGTAAAACCGACTACGACCTGCCGTCGGTGCTTGTAAAAGCGGTATTTCAGGATAGCAGCGGATTCGTCTGGATTGGGACGGATGCCGGTCTCATCCGGTACGATGGTTATTCGTTTTTCACCTATCGTAGCCAGCTTCCCAATATGTATGTCAAGGACATCGCTCCGTTGCAGGACGGCCGTTTGCTGGTAACGACCGATATGGGAGTGGCGGTCATTAGTCATGCAGGCTATGTTTTTCAGGTCAAAACGTTGCTTCCGGGATCTTATGAAAAGACCGATTCCACGCTGTATTATCCTAAAAAAGCCTGGCAGGATCATTCAGGGACTATCTGGATAGGGGAGAACACTTCTATTGTCCGCTTCAAAAATGGAAAAATGGAGCGTTACGAATTAGGTGAAGAATATGCAACGAGCAGCAGGGTTCGCAGCTTTCGCTTCGCCGAAACGACAAGGGGCGTTTTGCTGGCAATCAGTGAAAACGGTCATATGGTCTATTATGACAAGGCCAAAGATCGTTTTACAGTAGTTCATCTTCCCTTTAAGAAGTCCGTTTCATTAAGTGATATGGTGCGGCAGCCCGACGGCTCAATCTGGATGGCCACATCTGTGGGAATATACCGGTTTCGGCCGGAGAGGAATGATCTGTTGCATGGCTGGAAGCGCATTATCCCGATCAAGGATGTTTCTTCAATTACGCACCTGAGAGACGGAGTCGGATATATCGGAACCTGGTTTGACGGCTTATATCAGGTAAAGAAGGAAAACGGAATGTTCGTCTTCCGGAAACTGAAGGAATATACGTTCAATAATGTCAATGATGTAGATCAGACCCCGGCAGGAAATGTCTGGGTGGGATCCGACCGCGGAGCCGTTTTACTTGCACCCAATCATTTTTCCTCCCTTCTGTTATCTCCCCGCTACCGGTTTATCAATTCTCTGATAACCGGGGGCAGAGACACGTTGTATGCCAGTGAGACGTACAATATTTACCAGATAACATGGGATTCATCCGCCCGAAAGCCCAGACTTACCAGATTCCCTGCGAATTTGCAGAAGCACCGCATATTCTCCCTGGGTTTCCATAAAGGAAAAGTGTACGTGGGTACTTTTTCCGGTGATATTTACGCTGTCCCTGAAAAACATCCCACGCAAATCGCAGCCCATTATAAATCGGGATCTTCAACCATAGAACAGATTTATGTAGATTCCGCCGGCACCATCTGGTTCATCCGGAATGATTCCATGGGGATCGGGAAGATTTCTCCTGATACCCGGCAAATCGGAATCTATGACCGGGGAGCAATGGATACCGTCATTACTGTTTTGCGTGCCGGCCCTGATAATACATTATACGCCGGAGGGGTCGGATCCGGCCACTATCTTTTCCGTTACAATTCTCGGAAAGACCGATTTGAAAACGTCAGCCCGAAGATTCCGGCGAACATATTAGCCCATCGTAAATTGCCGCTTACGGTCTTCGACCTGGCCTTTCGGGCAAAACAGCTATACGTCGCCAGCAATTATGGATTATTTCGTTTCAGGATTGGTCCGGCGGGGGAAGTTACCTTCGAAGACTGGCCGGTTGACAGCCACTTCAAATCCGTGGCCATCGATCATCTCGGGAATCTGTGGATGGGCAGCGAAAAGGGACTTTATTACCTGAGCGGCGACAAGGTGGTTCAGTACAATGGCAGGGATGGTCTGCCCAGCATCAGCATAGCTGCCCGCGCATTGTATATGGATCACAGCGGGCGCCTTTGGGCAGGCACCAGCAATGGAATCGGCTATTCCGTCGATCCGATCCCTGCGATGAAACGCTCCCGGACTCCCTCGGTGAAGAGACTGGCCCTGAATGACAAAGAAATTGCATATCCGAAGAATGGAATCATCACACTGGTCCGTGGCAGCCGGCTGACATTCCGGATATCAGGACTGATGTATCCCGCATCGAAGCTTAACTATGTTTTTCAGCTGGAAGATCAGGATGGAAAGGTTGTGGAAAAGATAGAGGGCCGGGATAATCCGCTTACTCTGAAAATAGGCGATGCCGGAGAGTATACTCTTAAGATCGAAAGCGATATTTCGGGATATACATGGAGCCGTCCGCTGGTCCTGCAGATACGGGCCCGGTTACCGTGGTACCTGCAAAAATGGGCATTTGCTTCATACCTGGTCGTTTTGTGCGTGCTGATATATATCATTGTTGACTATCAGAAGGTCAGGCAGGAACGAAATAGCCAGCGGAAGGAACTGGCACGCTGGAACCGGATCATACGCCGGACGATCGATGTGGTACCGCACTTCCTGTATGTTCGGGATGAGGACGGCCGCTTCATCCTGGCCAACCGTCCCATGGCGGATCTGTACGGCACTTCCCCCGAAGAAATTGTTGGCAAAAGGAATGAGGATTTTACCGGCAAAATCGGGGGGCGCTATGAAGAGGCCCTCATCCGTGACCTGACTCATGAAAATGAGGAAGACCCTGTGGATCAGGATAAACTGATAGAATATAAAGACGCGAATGGGAAACAAACCTTCCTTCAGTTGACCCAGACTTATTTCCAGACCGGGGAACAAAACAGGCGGGCGGTCGCCGGCGTTGCTATCGACATCACCAACCTGGTGAATACTGAAAAAGAATTGCGAAAAAGCCAGGAACGATACCGCTTTCTGTCGGAATCGGCATTCGAAGGTCTGGCAGTGATGGAAGAGGGATATTTATCGGATGTCAATACGGCATTGCTTCGAATGACCGGATATACCCGGAAGGAAGTGATCGGAAAGGCATCCTGGGATTACTTCCCCGATCCGATGCAAAAAGCGGCAATCAACCGGATCAGGGGGAAGATCAGCGGACAATATGAATCCCGGCTGAACTGCCGGGACGGAAAGGTGATTGATGTTGAGATTCTGGCTCGCGATATCGTGATCGACGGGCGCCATCTGCGTATTGCCGCGATCAGGGACATTACCGATCGTAAAGAAGCTGAGAGAAAACTGAAAGAATATGCCGGGAAGCTGGAAGAGAGCAATCATAATCTGGAGGAATTTGCTTACGTAGTTTCCCACGATCTCCAGGAGCCGTTGCGAAAAATCCAGGCTTTTGGTGAATTGCTGACCACCAGCCTTTCGGGCCGAATGGAGGGAGAGAACATCCTTTTTCTCGACCGGATGACCAATGCCGCTGCCCGAATGCAGCAACTCATCAACGATCTGTTGAGCTTTTCCCGCATTTCAACCAAAACCAATCCCTATGAGCCGGTCGATCTGGAAGAGTTGATCAGGGAGGTCTGCGTTGATCTTGAGTTGTCTATACAGGAGTCGGGAGCGGAAGTGTCGGTAGAATCGCTGCCTGTTGTCGTTGCGGATCCGATGCAAATGCGCCAGCTTTTCCAGAATCTGATTGGAAATGCCCTGAAGTTCCGCTCTGAAGGCCGGCCGCCGGTAATCGCCATAACATCTTGCGGGGAAACCCCCTCCCGGAACGGATTCTCGTGCATCAGGATTTCCGATAATGGAATTGGTTTTGACCCGAAATTTGCAGAACGTATTTTTCAGGTATTCGAACGGTTGCATGTACAGAAAAATTACCAGGGCACGGGAATCGGCCTGGCCATTTGTAAGAAGATAGTTGAACGACATGGTGGCACCATCAAAGCGGAAAGCCGGGAAGGTTTTGGAACGACCTTTTATATCCGGCTGCCGGTCCATCAGGCATTAGAAACAGAAAGGGATGAGTCAAATAACAGCCAGGAAATCGATATGCGTCCTGATAGCAGAGGATGATGAAGATGACCGGATGCTCACAAAAAAAGCGCTTGAAGCTAATGGTATCCCGCTCCGGATTTCCTTTGTCGATAACGGAGAGGAACTAATGGATTATCTGAACCGGAACGGCGTTTATACCGACCCGGGAGCTTATCCCTGGCCTGACCTGATCCTGTTGGATCTCAACATGCCCCGCAAGAACGGCAGGGAGGCCCTTCAGGAGATCAAACAGGATCCCAGGTTCCGCCGGGTTCCCGTCGTCGTCCTTACCACTTCCAAAGAACAGGAAGATATCGTCCACAGTTACGACCTGGGGGCCAATTCCTACATCACAAAGCCGGTGACATTTGAGGGGCTGGTACGCGTCTTGCGAGAGATGCTGAACTATTGGTTTAACGTTGTGCAGCTTCCGGGAACCGATTGAGCAGGCTTATGGCTGCAGATACCATACATATTCTTTTAGTCGACGACGATCATGAGGATTATCTCATAACGCGTACCCGGTTTCAGCAGATCAAGGATCAGAAGTATGAGCTTGAATGGGCGGACGGCTTTGAGAAAGGCTATGAGCTCATAATGGAAGGGCGGCACGACGTTTATCTGCTGGATTACCGGCTGGGAGCCCGGAACGGCCTGGAATTGCTGAAAAAAGCGGTCAGTCGTGGCTGTGAGGCTCCGATGATCCTGCTGACGGGTCAGGGCGACCGGGAGATCGACTTGCAGGCAATGCGGTCGGGAGCGGCGGATTATCTGGTAAAGAGTGAACTTCAGCCTCCGTTGCTCGAGCGTTCCATCCGTTATGCCCTGGAGCGCAGGAAATCGCAGGAGGCACTGCGGGAAAGCGAAGAACGCTACCGGGACCTGCTCGAAAATGCCAACGATATGATCCAGAGTGTGGATCCCGATGGAGCCTTTCTCTATGTAAACACCACCTGGAAGCGGATCATGGGATATACAGATGAAGAGATCCGGAAACTTACGCTGATCAAAGCCATTCATCCTGAGGTTCGCGAAGCCTTTTCCGCACATTATGAACGCGTGATAGCCGGCGAGGCCGACGGACTTATTGAGACCGCCTTCATCACAAAAAATCAGAAAGAGATTTTTGTACAGGGAAGTATCAACTGTAGATTCGACGAGGGAAAGTTCGTTTCCACCCGTTCCATCTTTCGCGACATCACCGGGCGCAAGATAGCCGAGAAAGAACGGGATCGCCTGTTTGAACTCTCCCATGACCTTATTGCCATTGTTGGATTCAACCTGAAATTTGCCGATGTCAATCCTTCCTGGAGCCGGTTACTCGGGTACAGTATTTCCGAGCTTCGAGACATGAACCTGACGGATTTGATTCATCAGGAAGACCTCGTCAATGCGAAATACCAGATTGATCTGCTCAGAGAGGGAAAAGTGATCGCACCATTCGAAGTACGGTTTCGCTGTATTGACAACACCTATAAATGGCTCTCATGCAGCTTCACGACTGAGAGAGAGGAACAGGTACTGTATCTCTTCGCCCGAGATATCACGGACATAAAGAAGTCGCAGATTGAACTGCTGGAAAATGAACGACGCTACCGGGAGTTGGTCGAGAACAGCTACGGCGTGATTTTTACGCATGATTTGAACGGGAAAATATTATCGGCTAACCGCGCTTTTTCGAAATTACTGGGCTATGAGGCAAAAAAAATCATCGGCCAGAACCTGTCGTCTTTTCTGGCTGAAGAGGAACTTCCTCAGTTCTACCAGTATCTCGAGAAGATTTCAAGGGAGCAACAGACATCTATTACGGCCGTTTTCCTGCGGGAAAATGGCGACCGTATCCACATGGCATTCAGCAACTTCCTGTATCATCCCCAAAACGGGGCGAGTTATGTCATTGCCAACGCACACGACATCACAAACCGGGTGAAGGCTGAGCGGGCGCTGGAGCTGGAACGCCAGCAGCTGCTGAAGGTCATCGCCAATGCTCCCGTACCGATGGCCTTGCTGGACAAGGACCTGAAATTCATAACGCACAGTCGGAAGTGGATTGATGAGTTCAAGCCGGACAAAAACGAAGATATCGTAGGAATCAGCTATCGTGACGCCTATTCGTTTGTACCCGGATCGTGGGTGGCGGCGGCCAATGAATCGTTACAGGGTAAGATACTTGCCATGCAGGAAGACGTGGTGTACATACCCGGGGAGGGGAAACGCTATTTCAGGTGGGCAATGCACCCCTGGCGCAACCCTGAAGGACAGATTGAAGGGATCATTACCGTGATCGATCCTATTTATGAACTGGTCAGAGCCCGGATGGAGGCGGAGCAGGCAAGCCGGTCGAAATCCGTTTTCCTCGCCAATATCACGCACGAACTTCGTACGCCTCTTAACGCCGTGCTGGGGTACGCCCAGATTTTATCGAATGATCCGACGATAGGCGAAAGCCAGCGCGAATACATCGATAATATGTATTACAGCGCCCTGCATCTCACCGGCATGATCAACGACATCCTGGACCTCTCAAAAATAGAGGCCGGCAAAATGGATATGAATATTGAGCCGGCCAGCTTTGCCGCCATTATCGATGAGGTGCACGGATTATTCAATCTCAAGAGCCGTGAAAAGGGATTGAAACTCCTTGTCGAGAAGGATAAGGAGCTTTCAGTGCTTCTGAAAATGGATCCGGCGAAGATCCGGCAGATTTTGATCAATCTGGTGGGAAATGCGGTGAAATTTACAGATACGGGACACGTTCGTATAGCAGCGAAACTCCGTAAAAGCCCGCGGCCGGGCAAAGTGCGCATCAGTTTGCTTGTTGAAGATACCGGGCGCGGCATCCCCAAAGAGCAAATCCCCAAGATCTTCGAGCCGTTCCGCCAGGTAAAAGGAATGAGCAGCGAGGGCACCGGCCTCGGACTGACCATCACCCAGCACCTGATCAAGATGATGAAGGGCGAATTGACGGTAGAAAGCACGCTGGGCAGAGGGTCCGCTTTTTCCGTTATTTTTGACTTTGAGCCGGTAAAATCGGGGAGAGCAAACGATAAGAAAAGGCGGAAATACGTCAGAGGGATAAAAGGCCGGCGGCAGTGGAAAGTACTGATCGCCGATCCCGTCGATTACCAAAGGAAGAATTTGCGTGCCATTCTGCAAAAGGCAGGATTCGTCTGCCATGAAGCCGCCTCTGAAAAAGAATTGGAGGACAAAGTGCAACTAAGCAAGCCGGATATTATATTTATAGATGAAGGATTAGAAGACGATAATATTGAAAGTTCGCAACAAATCATCAATGAATTTAAGCAACTGAAAATAACGAAGGCTATCCTTCTGACACAAGATACTATCCCTGAACAAGATTCCGGACGTCGTTTCCAGGTGGATGCCGTTGTTTCAAGGCCTTATAAGGAAGACCAGGTTTTTGAGACCCTTAAACAGGCTGCCGGAGTCAGATTTGAATATGCAACATTCAAAGGAGCGGACTCTGTACCTTTAAATGAGATGCTGGATCGGGCCATTCGGGAAATCAACAAATTACCCGATGATTTTCGGGGGGATCTTCTCAAGGCTCTTGAGTATCAGGATCTGGATAAGATTGATCAACTGGCCGATTCACTGAGCGATGGGAAAAAACCATTAGCCGATTTATCGGAAAAACTGAAAAATGCCGTGAAAAGCTCGGATTATTATCTGATTACCTATTTGGGGAAGAAATTGTTGCAGGATACATAGAAGTAAATGTAGCTTCATTTTTATAATTAACCTTGATCAAAACCACCTAAATCGTGGGTAAAAGGGACGTCTCAAAATCGACAATACTCATTGTGGATGATATTCACCATAATGTTCAGGTGCTTTCACAATTGGTACGCAATGAGGGGCACAATGTCATCGCTGCGTTTGACGGCAAAGATGCGCTTGCCCTGGCACGCAAGCGAAGGCCCGATCTGGTACTGCTCGATGTACTTATGCCTGAGCTGGATGGCTATGGAGTCTGCGAACAGTTCAAAAAGGACCCGGTATTGCGGGAAATCCCGATCATCTTTCTGAGTGCACTCTCGGATGTGGATTCGAAGGTGCGCGGCTTTGAAGTAGGCGGACTGGATTATATCACAAAGCCGTTTCACCAGGAGGAGGTAATTGCGCGGATTAACCTGCATCTGACGCTTAAGAACCTGGAGCAGGAGCGTGAGCGCTATATCGCCGAGCTAAAAATAAGAGAACGGAACCTGGAACTGGCCAATCGTGAGAAAGATGAAGTTATTCGTATTGTCAGTCATGACATCCGGAATCCGTTGACCGGCATCATCGGGGTGGCTAATATTTTGCGCAGCGAAGACGGGTATTCTAAAGAAGAGGTAGACGGAATGCTCGAAATCATCGAACAGAGCGGGTATAAGCTTCTTGATCTGGTTAAAGATATTCTTGAGGTGGAATCCACAAAAGCGGGATCCCTTCAACTGAATATGAAGGAGGTCGATCTGCGGGAACTGCTGGCCCAGGTGATCGAGCTGCATCAGCCTACAGCGCTTACGAAATCCATCAACCTGCGATTCACAAAAGACGAGTGGGTTCCCCCGATACTGATCGATCCTCAGAAAATTAACCAGGCCATCAGCAACCTGGTGGCCAATTCGCTGAAATTTACCGGGGCCGGAGGGTCTATTGAACTGAGCCTGAGATATGATGATGACCCCGGTAGTGAATGCCCGGTTATTATCGAAGTACGCGATACGGGCATCGGTATCCCGGAAGAACGCCTTCCGACACTGTTCGATTCCATCAAACGACATCGTGAGACCGGCACAAAAGGCGAAAAAGGCAGCGGTATCGGTCTGGATATCGTCAAACGGTTTATTGAGCTTCATGGAGGCTCCATCTCCGTGAAATCCACCGAAGGAAAGGGCACGGCATTTACCCTTGAGCTTCCTTACAAAATTGAAAGAGACGCCAAACTGAAGGATCTGGGATAGATCGGCTTTTTCATCGGTTCAGCCCGGTGCTTCCTTTCCCGGGTGCTGATTTGACATCATCTCTATTCTATGGAATTGCTTCATCGTGTTCTCTCCTTATTGAAGCGGGAGGCATTACTGCTGATTCTTCTGGCAGCACTGATCCCACTCCTTTGGATAACGCCACAATATGCAAGATACCTGCCGGATCTGGTCGACTGGAGAACCATAGGCGCCCTGACAGGACTCATGGTGTTGAGCCGCGGCCTGGAGGATAGTGGCTATTTAGCCTATCTGGGGCGCCGGCTGCTCACCCGTATCCGTAATGAACGCATCCTTGCCGTAATCCTGATCCTGTTCTCTGCTGCGCTGTCGTCTGTGATTACCAATGATGTAACACTCTTCATCGTCGTTCCTTTAACTGCAGGGCTGCGTCTTGCCGCAGAACTTCCGGTAGGACGCCTGGCTATATTCGAAGCAATGGCCGTTAATGCCGGTTCGGCTATTAGTCCGGTGGGTAACCCGCAGAACCTCTTCCTCTGGCAGACTTCCGGGGCAACCTTCCCTGAGTTTATTCTTGCCATGCTGCCTATCGGAATCTGTATGCTGCTGCTTCTATTGCTTTTGGTACCGTTTGCCTTCCCGTCCGGACGCATTATCGTGGCTGTCGCAGATGCTACACCGGTTTTCGATAAGACATTACTACTGGTTTCCCTGGGATTTTATCCGCTTTTTTTGATAGTCACCGCTTTTGGATGGGCCGTTTGTGCGGGTGTGGTTCTCGCATTATTATACGGGGTCATTTACCGGCAAGTTCTGGCCAGGGTAGACTGGCCGTTATTAATGGTGTTCATCCTGATGTTTGTGGACCTTGGATTGCTGGCCCGTTTACCTGCCGTTGCTAGTCTGGCCGGAGAAATGAGGTCACTCCGGGGAGGAATGCTCACGGCAGGGGCACTTCTTTCGCAGTTCATTTCCAATGTGCCGGCAGCCATTTTTCTGAAACCCTTCGCGCACAACTGGCAGGCGCTTGCATGGGGAGTGAATGTCGGCGGCTTCGGCATCGCCATTGGGTCGCTGGCAAACCTGATTGCCCTTCGCCTGGTCCGGCAGCCGGGCTTGTGGCGCGAGTTCCATCGCTGGTCTCTCCCGGTGCTGGTGCTCGGGTATGGAATAGCCATGGTATTACTGTGGATGGGCCTGTGAAAGGACCGTTCGTCCAAAAGACGTTTGCTCCCATAGAGGGTTCTCGCAGAGTTTCGCAGATGGATGCGCAGAGTCGCGCAGAGTTTTGATCTCAGGGCAATAAATCCTTTCGGCGAAACTCTGCGCAAATCAGCGAGAAATGCACAGCCTTTGACGAGACAATGTCCGCATTTCAAAATCGTGCTCGTGCTCAATGAAAGGGTGCTCGTATGTCGTAATCGAATTATTCGGGAACGAGTACGAGCAAGAATCTTCCGCGTTGCCCTGTGAAGCTCCTTGTGATCTCAAGGGTTACACTCCTTCAGATGAACCATATAATGTTTGACGACCGGCTCGGTCAGCGCAATGATGCTTTTGGTGTCGGCGGCTTTTGAAAATTCGACGGCTACATCCTCTTCATTTAGAATCCAGATACTCTCATGCTGGTATTTGTACGCCTCGCTGTAGTTCCTGTCGAAATGCAAGTAATATGAGATCGTCTCACTGTCACATGGAAGCCCTGCTTTTTCCAGGGCTTCGGCCGTGTTTCGTTCCATACGCTCGCGGTATTCGTGGGAAGGAGCCTTTCGCAAAAAGGTCGTTCGAAGCAACTGCCGGTTCAGGAAACGCCGGCACAGATCCCGGAGAACAGGATCTTTCTCAGACTGCCAGTATTTAATGCTGAGCAGCACATCGTCATCGTCGATCATTGTATAGTGCTTAATCAGCGTATCATCCAGTCCGCCTCGTGCCGATGGATATTGTTCCAGGAAATAATGCAGTGAGGGCGACGGCTGGTACAGCGCCGATCCATTCTTCGTCAGATAGCGAACCCGCCGGAAGATGGCGTGGAGCAGCTTATCAGCGCTCAGCACCGTTTTGTGCAGATACACCTGCATATACATCAGCCTCCGGGCGATGATATAATTCTCAACCGCGTAAATCCCCTTTTGTTCAATCACAATGTTTCCCTTATGCACCCGCATCGTCTTAATAAGGCGGTCGATGCCGATAGAACCCTCATACACCCCGGTGTAGTTGCTGTCCCGCTTGAGATAATCCAGCCGGTCGATGTCGAGTTGTGAAGAGACCAGTTGATGCAGGAAACGCTTCGGATATAATCCCTTAAAAATGGAAATAGCGGTATCAAGCCGCCCATCCATCTCTTTATTAAGCCTCTCCATCAGTTTCAAAGTCATCATTTCATGATTGAAATCTTTTATGATGATGGATTCGAGTGTGTGCGAAAAGGGACCATGACCAATGTCGTGCAACAGGATGGCCAGCAAGGTGCTTTCATACTCATTGGACGTGATGGTCGTATCCTTCTCCTGAAGGTTCTGCAGCACCCGCTGCATGATACCCATGGCACCTACCGCATGCGAAAAACGGGAATGCTCGGCTCCGGGAAAAACAAGATATCCCGAACCGAGTTGCCGGATGCGCCGCAACCGCTGAAATAAAGGATGATCGATCAGCCGGAGCACCGTGCCCTTTGGGATACTGATAAATCCGTGGATCGGGTCGGAGAAAATCTTGTACATCACACTTTTATCCATGAGACGATAAAAATAGAATTAAACGGTCTGTTTAGCTTGTGAAACGGTAAGAATAAGAATCTTGTATGAACAACGAGCGGCTTTTTCCTAAAAACTATGGATAATTGGAATATATAATGATATACGAAGGTTACCCAGCAAAGGCGCTATTGTTATTGCGAGGGGCAATCACTAAGCGGCAGCTTTTCCACGAGGATGGATATACCAAGGCTTTGATGCGAATGACGGGAGTATGTAATTGGGATGGTTTTTCCTTAATCCACCCACTCCCTTTGACTGCCATTCCGAACCCCTGTTCCCGGAGTAAATATAGAAGAAATAATAAACTATGGGTCAGTGTTGCAAAGAACCATGAGAGGGACGACCCCGGTAATCGGGGCGTTGTCAAAGGGTATTGATGGTACAGAAGCACCCGTTGCCATGATGGGCACGCCGATGGGTTTAGGATGACATATTCGGGAGACGGCTTGTCCCCACGGGCCGGGGAGAATGCGGCGGAGAAACCCGAAGATTTTCACACAAACGTAAAAGTTTTCAAAAGGGGGAATGATATCGCTGTCATTTTGTAAATTCAATTCCTCGGAAACTTCCTTCAAATGAGGATAATACATTTGAAAAACTCGGTTTTTTGAAGTACCATCGGGAGTTTGCATTAGCAAGATCCGGCTTTATTTATCAAAATCCGCTATGTTTATAAACGAAGAACTTGAGCTCCTTAAACAACTATTATCAGCTCCCAGTCCGACCGGTTTTGAGACCGCCGGCCAGAAGATCTGGCTGAATTATGTTAAACAATTTGCTGACGACACCTTTTCCGACTCATACGGTTCTGCCGCTGCACGGCTTACCGTTCATCCGGATGCTCCTCTCATCATGATCGAAGCTCACTGCGACGAGATCGGCATGATGATTAATTATATTGACGATAACGGATTCCTCTACGTTACCCGTCTGGGAGGTAGCGATCCGGCCATCACCAAAGCGCGGCGGGTGCATATCCACACCCGCGAAGGTGTGGTGGCGGGCGTCACAGGTAATACGGCCATTCATCTGCAGGATAAGGACAAAAAGAAGATCCCCGATTGGGGAGAAATTTATATCGACATCGGGGTGACCGGCCGTGAGGAGGCCCTTAAACTCGTGCAGGTAGGCAACCCGGTGACGTATGCCGACGATTATGAATTTTTGAATGAGGAGATCATCACTGCACGCGCCCTGGATAATCGCATCGGCGGGTTTATCATTGCCCAGGCACTAAAGAGGCTTTCAGAGGAACGGGATAAACTTGAAATAAATGTGATGGCGGTCAATTCGGTCCAGGAAGAGATCGGCGGCTTCGGCGCCCGGATGATGAGCATGAGAGCACGCCCGGATTTTGCATTGGTGACCGACGTCACCCATGCCACAGATACTCCCGGTATCGATCAGCGCCAGCATGGAAAGGTGGAGTTGGGGAAAGGTGCAGCCCTGCAACACGGATCGGCCAACCATCCGTTACTTGTAAATCTGCTGGAGGAGGTTGCGTCACAACATAACATTGCCGTCCAGCACGAGGCTACAAGTAACCGGACCGGCACCGACACCGACAGCATTTTCTATCAGAATGGCGGTATCGTCAGCGCCCTGATTTCATTGCCACTCCGGTATATGCATTCGCCGGCTGAAATCGCTCATATGAAGGATGTGGAAACAGTAGTTGAACTGATGGTCCACGGAGTACGGGCTGTCAGACCGGACAAATCTTTTAAAATATTATAAAACGTGATGCGGCATTTTGCAGATCATATAACGAAACACAAATTTATAATGGGATATAAACAATCTATCGGGCTTGTTTTCAGTTTGATATTGCTGCTTGCAGCACAGAGCCGGGCGCAGGAAAAATCGAAATATAACCCTTTGGCGGCGTTTGACCAGACCTTTATGAACCGGCCTGGAAACAGTTATCGTGCGGGAAACGGTGCCCCGGGTCCCGATTACTGGCAAAACCGGGCGGATTACCGGATTGAGGCCAAACTGGATACCGCTGCAAAAAAGATCACGGGCAGGGTTGAGATCACCTATACCAATAACAGCCCGCAGGTTTTGCGGCGGTTATGGCTGCAGGTTGATCAAAATGTATTTAAGCCCGATTCCCGGGGCTCTGCCGTGACACCCGTGGGGGGAAACCGCTTCGGACGGGGCGGAATCCAAAGCGGCGGCTATCAGCTGACTTCGGTAAAGGTGGAAGGACATAAAGCGGATTATCTGGTCAGTGACACCCGTATGCGCATCACCCTTCCAAAACCGCTGAAGCCCGATGGGGATAAGGTTAAAGTGGAGATCGCTTTCTCTTTCATCATCCCTCATTATGGAATCGACCGGATGGGATATCAAACGACCAAAAACGGCCGTATCTATGAGATCGCTCAGTGGTATCCGCGGATGGAAGTATTCGATGATGTCCGCGGCTGGAATACGCTTCCTTACCTGGGCCAGGGCGAGTTTTACCTGGAATATGGGGATTTCGATGTGAAACTCACCGTTCCTGCAAATATGATTGTCGTTTGCTCGGGTGCTCTTCAGAATGAGGGCGATGTATACACCAAAGAGGAGATTCGCCGTCTGGACAAGGCTCGTCGAAGCGATTCAACTGTTTATATCCGTAAGCCGGATGAAGTTACCAATGCCGATTCCCGTCCGAAGAAGAGCGGCGATCTGACCTGGCATTTCAAGATGCATAATGCCCGCGACGTTGCCTGGGCCGCTTCCAAAGCATTCGTACTCGATGCCGCCAGGATCAATCTTCCTGATAACAAAAAAGCCCTGGCAATGTCGGCATATCCGGTAGAAGTGGACGGCGATTCAGCCTGGGGCCGCTCGACCGAATACGTTAAACGTACTATTGAGATCGGTTCTAACCTCTGGTATCCGTACACCTATCCCGTGGCGGTAAATGTCGCCGGCAATGTGCATGGCATGGAGTATCCGGGAATCGTGTTTTGCGGCTGGGAATACGCCGGAGCAGAGCTTTGGTCAACTACGACTCATGAGTTCGGGCACAACTGGTTTCCGATGGTCGTCGGCTCAAACGAGCGCCGGTACGCCTGGATGGATGAGGGTTTTAACACCTTTCTCGATATCTACCTGACTCGCCATTTTAATCATGATGAATATGGCGATTATGATAATATTTCGGATCGCCCGGTTAATTTCGTTCGTTACATGACGTATCTCAAGTTTAATAACATTAATAAACAACCTCTTATGACGCGCGCCGACGTGATCCATCCTAATTACCTCGGCATTGCCGCTTATGAGAAACCGGCCCTGGGACTGTATATGTTGCGCGAGTATGTCCTCGGCCATAATCGTTTCGATGATGCCTTCCGTGCGTATATCCGCCGCTGGGCATTCAAACATCCGACTCCCATCGATTTCTTCCGCACGATGAATTCAGTGGCCGGGGAAGACTTAAATTATTTCTGGAAGGGCTGGTTTTATAAAGACTGGACGATTGATCAGGCTGTGAAGGATGTTCATTATGTGGATCAGGATCCGTCCAAAGGTTCTTACATCACTATTGAAAATCTGGACAAACTCCCCATGCCGGCTACCGTCAAAGTGTATGAATCGAACGGTAAAACGGGCGAAGTAAAACTGCCTGTGGAAATATGGCACGATGGATCAAAATGGACCTTCCGGTACCATTCGACCAGTAAAATCGATTCGGTTGAGATTGATCCGGATTATATGCTGCCCGATATGAATCCGGTAAACAACAAATGGGTTCCTATAGACAGCCCGGCCCAGAGAGGTCATTAGACATACACATTTCATATGCTTAGTGAAGGTTCCCCTCCGAAGGGGCCTTCACCCGAGCCCCGCCGGGCGGTGAAAAAATATCTCTCTTGACAACCCGGAAAACATTGAGTGCCATAATGTACGTCCCGATTACCGGAGTCACCCCGCGCGGATTCCTCCGTCCCCTTGAGGGGACTATAGGGGTGTTGACAAGCATCAATAAGGCACCACAGGCATCAGGATTTTCTTCAATGATTTGAGGGGCCAGGGGCTGACAAGCATCAATAAGGCACCACAGGTAAAGAAGGAAACCTTGCCCTTCCTACATCCTTACCAAATATGCGGGCACCGAACATCCACCTGCACCTCTCTCAAGGGAGGATGAGAGTCGGCCTTTTTACAAATCATTCTTTTTTTGCATGTGAATCGGAGCGTCCTGTAAGATGAAAGGAGGCGAGGAATATTCACTTAAGCCCCCCTCCAGAGGAGGCTTGGGGAGAGTATCCAGAAGATGCAGGAATGTCTCTGCGACGAATCTACCTGACCGAACGAATCAATTCTCTGAGCGTTCTTAATCCTGTCAAAGATAATGATAACGGCATAGAACAGGATCTTTTGATATTTTGGCTAAATCCCATTTCCCGAAGTCCGATCATTCCCAATTCCTGATGAAAAAACGGCTGTTGACCCGATTCCTTTTTTTCGTGACATTTTTTCTGGCATTGTCAGCCGGAACGCATGCCCAGGATTCCATCCGTTACCATCCCCGGCAGACATTCGACCCCACTTTCGACAGCAGTCCGGGCAATCTGATTCGTGCAGGAGACGGCGCGCCGGGTATTGACTACTGGCAAAATGAGGCCGATTACACGATTCACGCCCGCCTGGATACGACCGATTTCCGCGTGTCGGGTACGGTTGAAATTCATTATACCAATAACAGTCCCCGGGATCTCTCGTATCTGTGGCTGCAACTGGAACAAAACCTCTATAAAAAGTCATCCCTGGGTGCCTTGTCGGTTCCGGCCGGTGGATCGGCATATGGTCCGAAGGATTTTACAGGAGGATATCGCATTCACAGTGTGGAAATCGGGATGGGCGGCAAATGGCAGCCGGCGGATGATGTTATCCAAGATACGCGGATGCAAATCCGGCTGTCTCACAAACTGACGGGGCATGGCGGGTCTATGTATATCCGCATCTCCTATGATTTTATTATTCCTGAGGATGGTGTTGAAATCATGGGGCGCACCGAAACGAAAAACGGCTGGATTTTTGAGGTGGCTCAGTGGTATCCTCGCATGGCGGTCTACGATGATGTTCTGGGATGGAATAACCTGCCCTTTCTGGGTGCCGGCGAATTTTACCTGGAATATGGGAATTTCGATGTATACCTGACCGTGCCGTGGAACCAGATCGTCGTGGCTTCGGGTCGGTTGCAGAACCCGCAACAGGTTCTCACCCGTACGGAAATACAGCGGCTTGAAAAAGCGCGCAAAAGCGAAAAAACGGTTTTCATTCGTACTCCCGCTGAAGTGAATGATCCTGATACCCGCCCCGTGCACCACGGAACCCTTACCTGGCATTTCAGGATTAACCATGCCAGAGATTTTTCGTGGGCCGGTTCGGGAGCATTTATCTGGGATGCCGCCCGTGTGGATCTTCCGGACGGAAACCACCCGCTTGCAATGTCGGTGTACCCGGTCGAAAGTAAGGGAAAAAAGAGCTGGGGTCGTTCGACGGAATATTTGAAATTCAGCATGGAATTCTATTCAAAACAGTGGAAATTCGATTATCCCTGGCCGAATGCCGTTTCCGTTGCGGGAAATGTGGGTGGAATGGAATATCCGGGGATCGTATTCTGCGGGATGAAAGGGACCGGCAGTGGGTTGTGGCATGTTGTTACGCACGAAATCGGTCACACCTGGTTCCCGATGATTGTCGGTTCGGACGAACGCCGCTATCCCTGGATGGATGAAGGATTTAATTCATTTCAGAATATCCTGGCCACACAGGCTTTTAACAACGGGGAATACGACATCTATAAAAATCCGGTTGTAAGGATAATGAATCGTTATTCCGGTCCGGCCAACCAGCCGATAATGACCTACGCAGACCGGATAAAGGAAGGCTCCCTGGCTTATCTCGCCTATACTAAACCAGCGATTGGATTATATCTGCTGAGAAATGTCATTCTCGGGCAGGATCGCTTCGACTATGCCTTTCAAACGTATATCCATCGCTGGGCTTATAAACATCCTCAGCCACGGGATTTCTTCCGCACAATGAACGACGCTTCCGGTGTTGATTTAAACTGGTTCTGGAAAGGCTGGTTTTACCATAACTGGAAACTCGATCAGGCTGTGACGAATGTATCCTACAAAAATGGTGATTCCCGCGATGGGGCGGTTATAACCCTTCTGAACAGAGACAAGATGGTGATGCCGGTAACATTAAAGCTCGTGATGCACGGCGGCACAACCAACACGGTGCATCTGCCCTTTCAGATCTGGGAGAAAAATGTGACCTTCCACTACTTTTATCCTTCCGCCACCCGCATCGATTCGGTAATTGTTGATCCGGATCACGTTCTTCCGGATGTCGATCGTTTAAATAATATTTGGAGTGAAAGCAGGTAGAGTCCTATTTTCCCTGCGGCCTGGGAGATCAACCTCACAACAGACGTTTAAGAAGAAGAATAAACCACGATGTTCACAAAGGTTACACAAAGGCAAATACATAGTGATCATTGTGAAATTCATGGTGTTCATTGTGGCAAAAAAATTGTGATCGTCATAAAATGGTGAAAACGGCTAAAAGAAAAACTACAATAAGCATGAAGAAATATATACAAACCAGCAAAGACGATATGATAACCATCTACAGAACGATTGCAGCGGTAATCTTCATGGCGTGTTGCTTTTTTGCGAACGTGCAGGCTCAAAACCGGCAGCAAAGTAGGTATGATCAGCACCAGGCTTTTGACCCAGCCTTTATGAACAACCCCGGCACGTATTACCGGAGCGGATCGGGCCAGCCGGGTCCGGGTTATTGGCAAAACCGGGCGGATTACACGATTCATGCGAAGCTGGATGTAAAAGACACGACTCTCAGCGGGAAAACGGAGATCACCTATACCAATAATAGTCCGGATACCCTGCGATACCTGTGGCTGATGGTCGACCAGAATCTGTTCAACCCGGCTTCACGCGGTAACAAGAAAACTCCTGTTACGGGAGACCGGTTCGGCATACGCGGTTTCAATGGCGGGGAACATATCAAGGCAGTGAAGGTGAATTATCATGGGGATACTTATGATGCAAAATACATCATCAGCGATACGCGGATGCAGGTGTTGCTGAAACAGCCGCTTAAAGCAAAAGGTGATAAAGTGGAAATAGCGATCACGTATTCATTCAAAATTCCTGAATACGGGGCGGATCGCATGGGCCGTCTGAAGACCCGGAACGGCTGGATTTATGAACTCGCCCAGTGGTACCCCCGCATGGAAGTATATGATGATGTCAGGGGATGGAACACTCTGCCTTACCTTGGACTCGGCGAATTCTACCTGGATTATGGCGATTTCGACTATTGGGTCACCGTTCCGGCAGGGATGATCGTCGCCGGTTCAGGCGTGCTCCAGAATCCTAAAGAAGTCCTGACAGCCGAAGAAATCAAACGGCTCGACAAAGCCCGCGGGAGCGACAAAACGGTTTATATCATCAGCCCAAAGGAAGTGGGAAATGAAGATACGCGTCCGAAAGATAATGGAGAGTTAACCTGGCACTTCAGGATGAATAACACGCGAGACGTCTCATGGGCAGCCTCACGTGCATTTGTGTGGGATGCCGCCAGGGTTAAGGTGCCCTCGGGAAAACCCAAAATCGCTATGTCGGTCTATCCTGCGGAAGTTGCGGCCGATTCGGCATGGGGACGATCCACCGAATATCTGAAGCGGAGCATCGAGATCTATTCGAAGCTGTATTATGAATATCCCTGGAAATCGGCTGTAAATGTGGCGGGTGTCGCCAGCGGCATGGAGTACCCGGGCATCGTTTTCTGCGGCTGGAAATACAAAGGAAAAAGCTTGTGGAATGTGACTACCCACGAAATCGGTCACAATTGGTTTCCGATGCTTGTGGGCACCGACGAGCGCCGTTACATGTGGATGGATGAAGGGATGAATTCCTTCCTGAATTACTATTCCACCAAATATTTCAACAATGGGGAATACGCCGATCCCAACACTTTGGATGCCCGCCGGATAGCTCGCCGGCTCGCTCATAACGATGAACCGTTGATGACGCCGCCGTCTGTAATTAACCTGCACGACTATGCATTGTACTACTCGAAAACAGCAGTGGGACTCCACATCCTCCGCAATTTCGTGGTGGGTCCGAAGCGGTTTGACTTTGCTTTTCGGACCTACATCCGAAGATGGGCCTATAAACACCCGCGTCCTGAAGATTTCTTCCGCACCATGAACGACGCGACCGGCGAGAACCTGGACTGGTTCTGGAAAGGCTGGTTTTACAAGACCTGGAAAGTGGATCAGGCGGTGACCGGCGTCGGTTATATCCATGATGATCCGGCGGATGGTTCTTATATCTCCCTCGAAAATATCGGCAAACTACCCATGCCGGTGGAGGTAAAAGTATTCGAATCAAACGGCCGCCGGGACAGCGTAAAACTCCCCGTAGAGATCTGGCAGCGCGGAGCGACATGGAAATTTCGGGTTCCTTCCACTTCTCTCCTCGATTCGGTGATAATAGATCCCGACCACGTTCTGCCGGATATTGACCCGGACAATAACATATGGCGGCGCAGGTAGTATCATGTCAAACTATGAATTGACGATTTTCGAGTTCTCGCAGTGTTAGTGTTACGCGCAGATATTATCGTCCCGATATTCGAGTTCCAATGCAGTGCAAAGAAACATATACGAGAAGCCTTTGCGAAACCTGCCCCAAAGTTTCGGGGAAAGATTAAAGCCTGAGCCATTTCTACCGAAGGTATGCCTATGGCAAAAACCGCAGCAAATTGGTATTAACTTCGGAGGGCAAAAAAACGATTTTGCAACGGCTTCTGCGACAGGAAATAATCGATATGATATCACTTCCCGGTTCATCCATATCCTGATACCATCCCGTAAGGATAAAATATTGGTAGAAAACTCCGGGCATCGGGGCAAGAAATGAAAACCGGCAAGCTGACATGACAGTAGGGGCGTAATATATTACATGCCTATATCACATCTCATTTCGTATATTACACCGAATTATCATTTACAGTAACGTCGAAAGGTATTATTTATGAAAGCTGGCCCCGTTATCCGGTTCGGTTTAAGGGTTATTATGATCATTTGTTTGGGTGGATTGACACCGGCGGTCGCCCAGCACTCCGTGTATGACCAGCATGAAGCGTTCGACCCGACATTTTTAAATGAGCCGGGAACCGCTTTTCGCAGCGGATCGGGACAACCCGGACCCATGTACTGGCAAAACGAGCCGGATTATCAAATTTCGGTTGTATTGCATCCGGATAAGAAAACCATTTCAGGTACCGATGAGATCTACTATACAAACAACAGCCCGGATGAACTCGGTTATCTGTGGATACAACTGGACCAAAACCTGTATAAGCAGACTTCACGAGGGCATATTATTGCTGATCCGAAGAATCCGCGTTACATCACGCCGGGTTTTGATGGAGGGTATAACATTAAATCCGTGGAAGTGGAACAAAACGGGAAAACCTACGCGCCACACTACCTGATCACAGATACCAGGATGCAGATCATATTGACTGACCCCGTGAAACCTAAAGGAGGGATTGTCACTGTGCGGATTCAATACTCCTATCCCATCCCGCCGTTCCGGCAGCGTACGGGCTGGTTCGATACGAAAAACGGGCCCATTTTTGATATCGCACAATGGTATCCGAGAATGTGCGTGTACGATGATATCATCGGATGGAATACATTGCCTTACCTCGGCCGGGGCCAGTTTTACCTGGAATATGGTACCATCAATTACAAGATCACTGTGCCGTGGAATTATATGGTAGTCGGATCGGGCACTCTGCAGAATCCCCAAAAAGTACTGACAAATGAGCAGATCAAGAGATTCGAGAAGGCAAAAAAGAGTGAGAAAACCGTTGTGATCCGAAGTGCGGATGAAGTCACCGATCCGCAGTCGCGTCCGGTACAAAAGGGTACGCTGACGTGGCATTTCAGGATGCAGCATACGCGCGACGTTGCCTGGGCGGCTTCGCCTGCGTTTGTGTGGGATGCCGCAAGAATGGATTTACCGGACAACAAAACCGCCCTGGCCGAAGCAGCTTATCCGGTTGAAGTGGCGACCGATAAGATGTGGAATGCCGCAACGCAATGTGTAAAGAAAACAATTGAGTATAACTCCAGGCAATGGTACCCGTATCCCTGGCCCACAGCGGTTAATGTTGCGGCCAGACAGGGAGGAATGGAGTATCCGGGAATGGTTTTTTGCAACTGGCATGACGGCGGCATAAGCCTTTTGGGCATCACCACCCACGAGATGGGACATAGCTGGTTCCCGATGATCGTCGGCTCCGATGAACGGCAGTACGGGTTTATGGATGAAGGATTTGATTCGTTCATTGGTGACGGTGCAATGGAATACTATAAGAAAGGCAAATACATAACCGGATCGGCTTCAAAAATGATCCAGAACTTCGTGAAGATCATTAAAAAGACGGGACAGCCCGACCCGATCATCCGGTTTGCAGATGCCATAAACCCGCATTATCTGGGCGTTGATAGTTATATAAAACCGGATGTGGGATTGCATATACTTCGTTCGTACGTTCTGGGACCTGATCGCTTTGACCGTGCCTTTCGCACCTATATCCGCCGCTGGGCATTCAAACATCCGACGCCTGATGATTTTTTCCGGACCATGAACGATGCTTCCGGGGAAGACCTCAATTATTTCTGGAAAGGATGGTTTTATAAAACATGGACCATCGATCAGGCCGTCGTGGGCGTATCGTACGTCCATAATAAGCCGGAAGAGGGGGCGCTCATAACCCTCGAAAATCTGCAGAAACTGCCCATGCCTGTAACGGTGAAAGTATATGAGTCCAATGGCAGATCCGGCATAAAGAAACTGCCGGTGGAAATCTGGCAGCGGGGGGGGCAATGGCAATTCGAATACAATTCGGTTTCGCCTATCGATTCCGTTGTTGTTGATCCCGATCGCATGCTGCCGGATATAAACCGGTCGAATAACAAATGGGTTTCCGGTGAGGCGGGATAATCTATAACCGGAAAATCAGTGACTTTTAGCAACGGATACGTCGTGCAGAGCCGGGAGCAATGATGTTGCCTTCAACGGTTAGTATTCCGTTTCTTCAGCTCAAAACCAGGGGGGCATACTACGTGGGCATCATAGTAGAGAGGTATGGGCTATTGAAACTTTGTCAGTCCTTAGACCTCAGTGCAAATTCTGGAGAGGTTCTTTCCCACCCAATGATTCGATTGTTAAAGATGAAGATTTGCAAGATACTATTTCCTCTTTTATATACCATACTGTTCTATAACGGTTTACGATAAAAAGCTCTTGATGTAAAAGATTTCTTTCGCCCCGTGGATCCATGGAGCCGGTCATATTTTTTTCAGGAAAGAACAAAACAAGTTTGACAATGTCTTTATTTTTCGCCATAATATATCATACGTTCGAACTTGAACAAATGTTCATATAAAAGAATGTCGTAACCTGATAACCTAAGGATGTAAGAGTTGGTGTAAACCCATATGATACCGGTATCACATGAGGACTTTCCTGATGTTACCGATATCAATATTCGACATGCTGTTTTGGTACCGGTATCATTTGTGATGTATCCTGCTTAACAGGCATGGGTGGCAAAGGAAAAGGAAGATGTCTGGCAGAAGAGGATGATACAGCACGGCACCGGCCAATATGAACATATGATCATAATTGCACAAACTGATAATTCGATCAATAAAAGAGGTAAATCATGCGTGAATCGATCTCCTATCCTCTTATCAGCGAGATAACACACCCCCCTGCCATCTTGTGGTCGGGCTTTTTAAATGGAAACCAAAAAGCGCTTTCCGGCTTATACCATAGCTATTACACGAGGCTGTTCGAGTACGGCTTACGGCTGGTCCGCAATGAAGAGTTAATAAAAGACAGCATTCAGGAACTCTTTCTGTATATGTGGGAGCATCGCAGTTCCATCAACGAAGTCAGATCAGTAAAGGCCTATTTATTCCTGTCGCTGCGCCGTTCGATTTTTGTCCAGCTGCGCAGGGAGAAGTCGCGTTACCAGCGTAACAAACAGTATGTCGAGGATTTCCTTGACGATCGCAAGAACATAGAGGACATTTTGGTTGCCCTGGATGAGAGCAACGCCCAGTCGGAGCAGATCCGTCGTGCCTATACCTATTTGAGTGAACGCCAACAGGAGGTGATCCAGTTGAAATATTTTGACGGATTGACTACCGCCGAAATTTGCAAATTACTCGGACTGAAGAGGCAGAGCGTCTACAACTGTCTTTCAGAAGCTATTGCCAGGCTACAGAAGTGCGTCGAATGCTACAATTGA
>CAZNHE010000032.1:0-27292 GCA_964572735.1 uncultured Chitinophagales bacterium
ACGGCCCGCCTGTCAAAAATGAGTAAGGAAGTTTCCCCGGATCCGGAGGCCGGGAAGGACTTCATGATCTCACGTCGATTGGCTGGTTGATTATCTTCTTTCACGAGCACGAGCACGAGCACGAGCACGAGCACGAGCACGAGCACTGCTGTGACTCTTTTCTCATCCTAAAAATCATATTTCAGTACATAGCCGTTCAGCCAATCCTGTACGCGTTGATAACGGACGGTGAAGTAATAGTTTTGCCGCTGCAGGATGTAATTATCAAACGGAAAATATTCATTCGGAATCTTGGGTTCGGTAAAGTAAAAATTTCGCAGGGGGTCCGATCGGTCGTAACCGTATGTCCACTGCATATGGTTGAGGGAGCGATAGACGTAATAGGGCGGACCGAACAGGATATAAATCATGCCGGGGTCTGTTTTCCATCCCGCTTTGTAATTGCCGAATTGCATATTGGCTTCCTCAACATGTTTATAATATAGTTTGATAACCTCCTTTGCCGTATTCTCATCCTTGATATGATTCAGCCAGAAAGCATCCATGAAATGTTTCATGGAATCGGGATCATGAAAATCCATCAGCTTTTTGTACTCTTTCTTGTCCATGAGGTAATAGAGGGGAGCCGCCAGTTCCCGGACTGTTTCAACATAGGGGTAATCCGGGCTCCGCACTCCGAAGTCGCGGGCTTTGAAGTCGGTGTCTGAAGCGCCCTTGCCCGACATGGTTATTTGAAACCGGTAGTTCCCTCTGGGAGGCCGTGGGACAGGATATTGTATGAGAATATTCCCCATCTCGGAAGTAAGCGTCCGTTTCTGCTCCTCAATAATCGTTTTGTCTCCATAATCGATGCCTTTATATTGAATTGAAGAGGGACTTGGCATCGGGGCGGCCATCATCCGCGGAGGCATACTGTCGGAAGCGAATTTGATCAGTTGCATGTGGAGCTGAATAGAATTTCCTGCAGTAGGCTTATTCACCTGGTATTCGAACCGCAGGGTGTCAATCTTCCCCGGAACATCATAGGTAGTGACCGGGAAAAAGGTATTTTTGGTTTTATTTTGCAGGTCGCGTCCTAACAGCAGCACATTGGTGAGTGTAGTAACCTTTTCATTGGGAAGGGGCAGTTCCGCCTTGGCCGTACGGATGGCCTGTTTGTTGGAACTGTTGTCCATAACCGCTACCTGAACGGTGTACTTTCCAGGCTTGACTGCGAAACGTTTCCAGATCGAATACGTGTCGGGACTGTGAATAATTCGGGCGTTCTTTTTCCGGATGGTGTACGTGAAGGTATGGGCGGAACCTTCCCCGCTGGTATCGGATTTCTCAGGAGCGATGCGGATATCCATGGTAAAGCCAGCCGTATACAGCGAATCGATCTTTCTCCAGACAAGGCTCTGATATACCACGTCTGTAGCCACATCGATGCCCGGGTTTCCCTGCTCGTCAAATAAGCCGATGGCGGCCACCCGGATTTCGGGATATCCTTCCTTATACAGGTAAGACGAACCCATCTGGATGTTCGGGTTCCGGGAACGTGTGCAGGAAGCATACACAACGATCGTGAGCAGGAGCACGGAAAGCGGAAAGAGTCCGCGTCTTTTTTTCCGGGACGAACTATTCATAATTCCTTAAACACGTTAACGGGTTGAAAGCAGCCGGCTTACATGACAACATGCATTGATGAAAGCACGTTTCCCTGTACTTTTCCAAATACGGAGAAATATGCCCTGACCTGCCGGTTCAGCTTTCTTCCTGCACCCGACCTCCCCGGTGCCGCCGGTCTCTTATATAAATGGATTTCCCCGGAGCATGTTCGTTACTTCGTTCATCAATATCAAATAACCGGATCGCTTCGATAAGTTCCCCCAGTTTCTTATAGCCGTAATTACGTGGATCAAATTCGGACGATTTGTTAGCCATGTTTTGTCCCACATTCCCCAGATAGGCCCAGCCGCTTTCATCGGCAGAATCTTCTATGGCATCCCGCAGAAGGTTTACCAGGTGGGTATCCTGTTTGAGCTGGCGGGAAGAAAGGGGACGGGGTGTTTCACTGACTTCATGTTTTCGCAGAATCTCAGTATAAATAAACTTGTCGCATGCTCCCACAAAAGGTTTGGGAGTTTTGCTTTCCCCAAATCCGTAAACCGTCAGCCCGCTTTCGCGCAGCCGGGCGGCCAGCCGGGTGAAATCACTGTCGCTCGAAACGATGCAAAATCCATCCAGCTTCTCATTATAGAGAAGATCCATGGCATCGATGATCATAGCGCTGTCAGTAGAATTTTTGCCGGTTGTATAACTGAATTGCTGGATAGGCTGAATGGCATATTCGAGCAACAATTCCTTCCATCCGTTCAAATGGGGGTTGGTCCAATCTCCATAAATCCGTTTCACGCTGGCCACCCCGTATTTGGCGACCTCCGCCATCAGTCCCTCGGCAATAGCAGGCGTCGTGTTGTCTGCATCAATGAGGATCGCCAGTTTCTTTTGTTCCGTGTTCTGGTTCATATATCCCTGTTTGAAGGGTTCGTTCTGTCCGGATCAGTGAGTTGTTCGTGATCGTATTTCAACTTCTGTTGATAGAAATACTGATTTTTCCGGTAATAACCTATCCCCCCGGATTTTTTTAATATAAACTGAGGGATGATAAAAATGGAGCCGGTTGAATTTCAGGGTATTTGAATCCAAGCACGTCTGTGCTGCCGGAGAGGCTCTCCGGCCTGCGTGTACTCGTTTAAAGGTTATATGTTGGATAATGGCAGCATCCTGGAAGTTTCTTCGGAGGCCGTCGATCGCTGTTCGGTTTATTTAAGCATCACCTGTATGATATCGGGAGCGTTGCGAATCCGATCCAGACTATCTGTACCGGGTGTTTTGTCGAGCACAAGGGTACAGGAAGCTGCCTGGCCTCCTTCAAAGATCGTATTTTCCATTTCCTCAATATTAACGTCTGCATTTTTCAGCACATCCAGAACTCCGGCCAGAACGCCTACACGGTTATAGTGCCTGACGATCAGGCTGATGTGCGACCGTTTGTTCCGCAGGTTCACGGCGTTCAGGGGTTTTCCCGTTTCCATGTAGTGCTTTATCACCTCCACAACTGCCTGTGCGACGGCCTCGGAGGCCTGTTCCGTCGATGCGCCGATGTGAGGAGTGCAGACGATGGCGCCTGCCAGGGCGGTATCTTTGAAGTCTTCGCCGCCGGGTTCATCCTCATAAACATCGAGTCCGACTTTCAGGTTTTTGGAATCGATCGCCTTTTTGAGGGCGGCTGTGTCTACCACTTCTCCCCGGGAAGTATTCACGAGGATGGCGCCCTCTTTCATTCTATCCAGGAAATCGCTGCCGATGAGATGAAATGTTTCCCGGTTGGCTGCCAGGTGCACGCTGACGATATCCGATTTTTCAGCCAGTTCCTGTGGCGTCCGGCAAAAGCCTATGGACAGCTCTTCCGCCACCCGGGGGGTCAGGCTGCGCGACCATCCGACGACGTTAACGCCGAATCCCTGAGCTGCCCGCGCCAGTGCTTTCCCTATCGAACCCATGCCCACAATCCCAAGTGTCCGGCTTTTGAGTCCGTTTGCTTTCCCGTACTTCTTCTTGCCCCATTTACCCCTCCGCATGTCGGCCGTGGCATCAGCGATATGACGATCGCAGGCGATAATCAATCCCATCGCCAGTTCGGCAACGGCAGCGGTATTTGTTCCCGGGCAGTTGGCTACATGAACACCGTGTCTGCCTGCCGCTTCCAGATCGATGGTGTTAACACCTGCACCGGCTCTGACGATTAAAGAGAGGTTTTTAGCGGCCTCTATGGTTTTCATGGTCACTTTTGTAGAACGAACAACCAAAACCTCGGCGTCAGGGATGGCACTGCCCAGTGTGTCGGCCGTTAATTCCGGGGATACTTCAATGTCGGCTCCCTCTTTTTGCAGTTCGTCGACAACGAGAGGGGAGAGTTTGTCTGCAATCAGGATTTTCATCATAAAAATGCATTGGTTGAAAGGGTTATAGCTGCCTGGATTTGGATATATCACGTTTGGCGCCTTCCGGGGAAGAAGGCGCCAATGATGGATGTGCAAAAGCGTTAGGAGGATACTATATCTGCCGGTCGGATACAAGGCGCAGAGCCGGTGCAGAACAGATAAAATCTTAAAGGGAAGGTCAATTCTGCACAGCCTTTAGAAGCGGAAGATGGCGGCAACCTGCCGGCGCCCGGGCATCATCTCCGCGGGAAGCATGTATACCTCGCTTCCGTTGTCAAGCGCCTTGCATGCCGCCATGTTGATAAGATCATAAGACTGGCCATCATTGCCGATCCGGACGCTGTTCTGGTCCGGATTGAAGGTGCCCCGTTGTTCGGCATCTTCCCGGATGAACAGACGGTCGACCCGGGCGAAACGGGCGGCCGGAACGACTTCACCGATTTCTCCGGATGCCAGATTCCCTGCCTGCCGGTCGCCGTATTCCGCTGCCACGCTTTGTATAGACTGCATGATTAGCGGATGCCAGATTTCTTGTGCTTTTTTCAACAATGTACGTCGGTCCAGGCTCTCGGGATTGACGGCAACGGTGTCTTCCACCAGGTCGCTGTAGTGATTCACCTGGCGGTAACGGGCTGTGATCGCCTCTGTTCCTGCCAGTATCAGCGGATGGGGTTCCCGCCGGATAGCATCGCGCACTCCGTTTTCAACCTGGGTGAGAAAGGTGAGAAACTTCCATTTCTCCTCGTCGTCGACCGGCGGGCCATGGAAAATCGAGCCGCTGGAGATCACCCGGGGCTGCTGGTACCGCTCGTACTCATCATTCTCTACAAAGCTTGCGAAACTGACAGGTGTATTCTCCAGGATAACCTGTGTCAGTTGTTCGTGATTTCCCCTGAACAACCGAATATTATTTTTATTGAGGGCCAGCAGATAAAACGGCCGGTTCTCCTGCATCAGGGGAATTAACGGAGTGATCTGAAAATAGGGCGACCAATGTATTTGTTCTCTGAATGAACGCGGGCAGCGGAACATCTCCAGAACGTTGCTGTTCCGAAATACCGCCAGCCCCTCATCCTGGTGCTGCCAGAAATCTCCGTCCGTGATTCGTTCACGAAGCGGATCCAGCAGGCTATCGATGCGGTTCCGGTCAATCTTTTGATCACGCAGCCGGCGGGTAAGCCGTGTTACCGCGTTTTTGAAGCGCAGGCCGTTCTGTTTCACGCTGTCTCCTTTGATCTCCATAGGAAGGAACAATGAAATATTTCCGTCTTCTTGTTTACGGATTAATGACAGCAGGTTTTCCCGTGTAATCATACGAACTCCTCGTTGTTGATTTAATCCGATGTTTCACATTTGGGCTTTCTGAGAACAACAGTTGCGAAACCCAAAGGATTCGCACAGCCCCCAGAGGGATCATACAGGGATAACGATGCCGGATGTCGAAAGTGTGCGACAGCCGGTAGGCGGAAAATGGTTGTAATTAAAACAGGAACGTTATTTTTTTCAACATACCATGATATTGTGCTATTTTTCCGGCAGACACGATTCCCGTGCGGCGGGGAGAGTAAGTCGGAGATCTGAGGCCTGTGCCTGCACTGGCGAATAATCACAGAAAGTACAATGAACAACAGCAAAAGGCGTACAAAAATAGTCTGCACCATTGGTCCGAGTACAAGCAGTCGGGAGATGATTGAACGATTACTGCAGAACGGCATGGATGTGGCCCGGCTCAATTTTTCACACGGCACCCATGAGGGACACCTGAAAGTGATCGAGAATATTCGCAGCATTTCATCGAAGCTGAACCTGAATATCCCCATCCTGATGGACCTGCAGGGACCCAAAATACGGGTGGGGCAGATGAAGGATGATGCCCAGCCTCTGAAAACCGGCGCCCTGGTAACGATCACTCCTGAGGATGTCGAGGGTACCTCCGGGGTCATCCCCATCGATTATGAGCGGCTCGTCGATGATGCACGCGAAGGGGACAAGATTTTGATGGATGACGGCTTGCTGGAGCTGCGAATCACCGAAAAGAATGATGAAACGCTGAAAGCCAGAGTTGTGGTCGGCGGAATACTTAAATCGCGGAAGGGGGTAAACCTGCCGAATGTGCATATCTCTATTCCCTCGCTTACGGAAAAAGATATCGAGGACCTGGAATTTGGCCTGGCGCAGGGGGTGGACCTGGTGGCTCTTTCTTTTGTTCGTTCTTTTCGTGATGTACAGGATTTGATTTCCCGGATACGTGCCCGGGGAAGCAATGCCGGGGTCATCTCCAAGATCGAGAAGCCGGAGGCAGTGGATGTGATCGATCAGATTATCGAGGAGAGCGATGGCGTGATGGTAGCCCGGGGTGATCTGGGGATTGAGATTGCCAGTGAAAAAGTTCCTCTCATCCAGAAAAGCATCATCCGGAAGTGCCGTAACCTGGGCAAACCCGTAATCACGGCTACCCAGATGCTTGAATCGATGATCAATAATCCCCGGGCCACACGCGCCGAAAGTTCGGATGTGGCCAATGCAGTAATTGACGGAACCGATGCAGTGATGCTCTCCGGGGAAACGGCATCCGGCAAATATCCCATTGAAGTAGTACAGGTCATGGACCGGATCTGCCGCACGGTGGAGGAGCACGAAAAGACCCTTTATAACAGTCTTTCCTTTCATGTGCCCGAGTGGAAGGAAAAACAGGTGATCGAATCGTTGAGCTATGCCTGCGTGCGCCTGTCTGAAAACGTGAGTGCAACCCTTATCGCCAGCATCACCCATTCGGGAACCACAGCCCGGCGGATTGCCAAGTTCCGGCCCAGGGTGCCGATCGTCGCTTTCACCGAAAGCCTGGAGGTACTCCGGCAACTAAATCTGGTCTGGGGCGTTACTCCGATACGCCTGGAACAGATTTTTGACACCGACCAGAGCGTCCAGCTTATGGAGAATTATCTGAAGGAAGAAGGGATGGTCAGCAAGGGCGACCGTGTGGTTTTGGCAACCGGCATGCCGGTCGCCGCGCGAGGCCGTACCAACATGATAGAGATCAGCACAATCACCTGAGTGGCTTACAAACGTTTTATATTTCCGTTGTTGCTCTCGCTGCTTTTGATGGTCTTCATGAGCAGTTGCCGGGGTGTGTTTAAAAGTGCTTTCGATAATTTCAGCGCCTATTACAATACGTTTTACAACGCCAGGCATGAGTTTCACGAAGGATTGAAGCAGGTTGAAAAACAGAAGATTACAATCAACCCGGAAGCGCCTATCTCTGTATTTACCCCTCCTGTGAAAGTTGGGACGGACAATTTCGACAAAGCGATCTCCAAAGGGGCCGATATACTCCGCTATCATGGAACATCCAAATGGGCGGATAATGCCCTGCTGCTGATCGGGAAATCGTATTTCTATGAACTCAAGTTTTTTGCCGCTTCCCAAAAATTTGATGAGCTGTTTAACACGACCCAGAGTTCGATTATGCAGCAACGTGCGGTTTTTTGGAAGAGCAGAGCCTTTATTGAGATGAAGCAGTTTGACGCAGGTATCGATTACCTGCAACGCAATCTCAACGATCCGGGCCTGCATTGGGACAAGCAGTTGAAAGTCCGCACGCTGATGGCACTGGCGAGTCTGCAGGTTGGCGCTAAGGATTACACCTCGGCCATGACGTCCATCCGTGAGGCGTTACCCAGGCTGAAAGGGAAAAAGGTGAAAGCCCGTTCATGGTTTCTTCTGGGGCAGTTGCAGGAGATGGCGGGCGACTATAACGAGGCCTACAATTCGTATAGTCATGTCGACGATACGCATCCCGTGTACGAACTGGTTTCTTTGGCGAGAAGCAGGAAGGCAATCGTGGCGCGCAAAGGAGGGCAACTAAGCCGTGCTTTGCAGATTTTCATCATGATGAGTAATGACGACAAGAACTATGACATCCTTCCCAGGTTGCGTTACCAGATCGCACGCACCCTGCAAGCCATGAAACATTTCGATCAGTCTGAAGTGATTTACAATCAGGACCTGAGGAACAAAGTGAAGCAGCCCGATCGAAATACCAAGGCACGTATTTACTATGGGCTTGGGGAAATATATCGTGATTACCATCATAATCTGTCAAAAGCAGCTGCTTATTTCGACTCGGCCGCATCATCTGTGCAGGATCTTTCCCAGTTACCGAAGACATTCAATGCCAGCGATCTGGCCAGGTCGTTCGGAGAATACGCTACCTTGCGTAACCAGATCCATGACCTGGATAGCCTGTATTGGTTAGGTTCGTTACCCAAAGAAAAGTTTGATTCGGTTATCGTTGAAATAAAGAAAAGGAAACTGGAAGAATTAAAAGAGCGGATAAGGAATCAGAAGAACCGGAAAAATGTCCTGGTTAACGTCAGGCAGATTAAAGACCAGGGGCAGAAGCAGGAGGATTATGGATTTCTCAATTATGAAAATCCGGAGATGGTGCTTGAAGCCAGCCAGGCATTTCACGCAATTTGGGGAGACCGCCCGCTCGTGGACGACTGGCGGCGTGTTTCTGCCGTCCGGCTGGCCGTAAACCGGTCGGGTACCGATACTTTAAAAGTGAGTGAGAGCGGCATGAATGAGCAGGAGATGCAGAGAAACATGAGGATCGATCTCTCGAAAATTCCTATGACTCCGGCGGCCCGCCTCAAGACCCGCAAACAAATCGCCGAACATGAGTACGAACTGGGCAATGTATTTTATCTCTCCCTGAATATGCCGGACAGCGCCGTACGTTATTACAAACATATCATCCATAATTATTCGAATGATGGCGTCACGCCTCAGGCAATGTATTCCCTCTCCCAGCTTTACAACGACCAGGGAGACAGTGTGAAGGCCCGTGCCTGGGCCGACTCGGTGATGACGCTGTACCCGAGCGGGATTTACGCGGATCGTCTACGCGCGGCAAGGGCTGCGTCGGACTCATTGGCAACAGGCGAATTGCAAACCCTTGCAGAAGAACAGACCGATACCCTGCAGCAACATTATTACCAATTACTTGACTCGGCTAAAAGTATGCCTCCGGTTGCTGCCGCCGAGCGACTACGCACCTTCGGGCTCAATTATTCGATTTCCGATCTGGCTCCGCAGGCTCTTTATAATGCCGCACAATATTACATTATAGCAGCCAGAAATGATAGTACCTACAAACGGCTCGCTGATAAATGGTATGCGGCTCACCGGCAGTGGAAGGCGGAACAGCAGGAGTTTCAGGTGTTGAAAGATACGGCAGCCGTCCGCCTGGCCAAAGACAGCACACTCACCGATCAGGAGAAAGAAAAGTGGAAACATATTGCCGATTCCACCCTGGCTCAGCCGTCTTTTCGGGAATACTATCCTTTTCAGGGAGTTTACTGGGATAGTGCACGATCGGTCTTAAATCAGATCGTCACCTACTTCCCGACCTATAGGGGTGAGGACGATGTGCGGACGCTGCAATCCGCCCTTGCCCAGATACCGGCAGAGCCGGCAAAGAAGGAAGAAGATGCGGGACAATGAATGGAGCCTTCTATCCCGCCAACTCCCGCAGGGGCGATTCCCGCAGGTTATTCCGATATCTTTCTGACGGTAATATCAGCCGGGGGAAGAAGCGGCAAAGCTATCCAATGGCGGTGTTTTCCAGTTCCTTCAGGTGACCGGCATGCAATTTTACTGTTCGGTGAGGAAAATGGTGCACCATCTGGTAATTATGAGTAACCATAAGTACCGCCATTCCACGATCGTTGATCTTCTGAAAGAGCCGCATGATAGCTTTGGATGCTTCGGGATCCAGATTTCCCGTGGGTTCGTCGGCCAGCATAATACGCGGCTCGTTAACCAGTGCACGGGCGATCACAATGCGCTGCTGTTCACCTCCCGACAGATCGTCGGGCATATTTTTTCGCTTGTGACTCAGTCCTACCATGTTTAGTACTTCCAGAACCCGTTGCTTGACCATTGTCCGGGCTGCACCTGTTGCATGCAGGGCAAATGCAATGTTTTCATAAACATCACGATCCGGAAGTAACTGAAAATCCTGAAACACGATGCCCATGCTGCGTCGCAATCGGGAAACCTTTCGCTGACTCAGACGGGTAACTTCATAGCCGGCAACACGTACCGTCCCGCTGTCGGGTATCACATCGCGATAGAGGAGCTTCAGGAAAGAACTTTTCCCGGCGCCCGTTTCCCCGATCAGATAAGCAAATTCTCCGTTACGCAGCCTGAAGTTTACATTTCGGAGCACTGTGTGGTGCTCGTATGCTACATTCACGCCTTGCAGTTCAATAACAATATTGTCACTCATCGCAAAATCATCGTAATACGGTCACTGTTCTCAGTTGCTTCAATAAAATCAAATCCCTCGTAACTTGCCAGGAGGGGTCTGCCTGCGCGGGCTATTAATGAGATCATTTGCCGGAGTGTAAACACCCTTTGGCAGTGGGATTCATGGATCGGCTTCCGGATGCCTGAGTCCTTCGGTGGTATGATCTCAAAATCATTATAATGAAGTCCTTCTTTTGGGTGAAAATGGCTCCTCCGGATGTAGTGCCATCCGGTACTGGTGGTGTAATCTTCGTTGAGGAATTTTTCGGCCCCGATGGAATTAACCGGAGTGGTGAAGTCAAAGATAAAGAGTCCTTTCGGCTTCAGCAGCTTCCCGACGTCCCTGAACAGGGTGATCACCTCTTCATCTTTCATCAGATAATTAATGCTGTCGAAGAGCATTAATACGAGATCAAACGACCTGTCCAGCTCCATTTTTCGCACGTCCATGACTTTCCAGCTGATGGCGTGATCTTTGTCTTTCGATGCAGCAACGCGGATCATGGCTTCCGAAAGATCGGTAGCCGTTATCTCATATTCATTATATTCCTCAAGAGAAAGAGCAAACGATCCGGTGCCACAGGCCAGTTCCAGGACCGTCCGTGCATCGGGGTGATAGGTCTGGATCAGGTCATTGATATAGTCTGCCCAGAAATTATAATCGATGTCCCGCATCAATTCATCGTAAACCGACGCCAACCCTTCGTATATCTCCGTTTCGTCGAAATTATTATTCATTGCTACTCAAGAAGCTTACCGCGGTTATGTATAATTTCTATCGATATATCAACAGCTTCCCGGAAGGATGTGGGATCGGCCTGGTTTCTGCCGGCTATGGAGAACGCCGTTCCATGATCGGGAGAGGTTCGTATGATCGGCAACCCCCCCGTTACATTCACGCCCCCCTGGAAAGCAATCGTCTTGAAGGGAGCGAGCCCCTGATCATGATACATGGCTAATACGGCATCAAAGGATTGGTAGCGGCGGCTGCCGAAAAAGCCGTCAGCCGGGAACGGTCCCCCGGCATCAATACCTTTTTCCCTGAGCATCGTGATAGCAGGAATGATGATTTCCGATTCCTCATTTCCGATCACTCCGCCGTCTCCGGCATGAGGATTGAGACCGAGTATCGCTATTTTGGGATGAGAAACCCCGAAATCATTTATCAGCTCATTATGAATGATTACGGCTTTGCTGTAAATGGCATTCTCGGTAATTAGTGTCCGGACAGAATGCAGGGGAACGTGAATGGAAACCAAACCTACACGCAATTGTTTGTGAACCATCAGCATGACAAAATCAGGGGTATCGCATAGTTCGGCCAGAAATTCAGTGTGTCCGGGATGAAGAAACCCCGCTTTGTGGACGGCCTCTTTGGAAATGGGAGCTGTTATGAGAGCATCGGTTCCCCCGTTCAGACATGCTGTTGCCGCCGCCTTAATGGCAGCAACAGCGGTTTCTCCCGCTCCTCTGTCAATTTCCCCTGGTCTTATATTAATCTGACTGTCACCAACGACGTCGATCACATTGAGCAGGGCTGGCCCGGCCTGTTTTGAGGTTGAGATACGCTTCAGGGCAGGCGAGATGTGAGAACATTCCGCATAAAAACGCAATACTTTTTCGGATCCGTAAACCACAGGGGTAATCCGGCTCAGGAGGCCGGGATCGGAGAACGTCTTCAGGATGACTTCCGGTCCGATCCCGTTATAATCTCCCATGCTGATTGCAAGACGAACAGGCTGTTCAGTCATTGTGATTTTACGAGTTTGTAGTCTCCAAATCCGGAAGTGGCCTCGAATGTAAATGTATGATTGCCGTAATGCCAGATAACGACCGAAGGTCCTTCAGTCGGAAACCTCCGTTCTACCGAGTCAGGCGGGCCATATTTGATGTACGTTTTGCCCAGATCTTCTTCATATCCCGGCGTATGCAGGGAACTGAAATGCGTGAAAGCGTAATCAATGCGCCGGTAATACTCGGCCATCAATTGGTTGTAGGCAGTTTTGGGGGTCGGATCACGTTTTTTCCAGAATGCGCGGAATTTATCCTCCCGTTCTTTGTCGGTTCCTTTAAACTGCTTTTTTATTTCACTCTTCGGGATCATAAACTGCAGCATGTCAATTGCCACATCCAGGTTATAGAGGCTGGTTGGCATATCTACCCAGCGGGATTGATATACCTGACGGCCCAGCTTCCGGTGCGCAGTTTTGTCGGTGATGTCGATGCGATACAGGGCATTTTCGAATGTGCTGTTCGGGATCTGCAGGGCGGCGTAGGTGTAAGGAACGTTAGCGTGAGCCAGTTGCAGATATACATGGGCCGTGTCCGTTACGGGTGTGACAGATATTCCCCGATAGATCTGGTTTTCCGAAATGTCGCCCTCAAAGACAGATTTACGTGCCGTGGTATCTTCCCGATCCTCACCTAATTCGGTAACATTGACCGCATAATGATGATGAGCATCGTAATGAGGTATCTGGAAAAAGAGCGTGAAGTTTTTTCCAAAGAAGGCGTTGTTTCCCAGATTGATCAGCGGTACGCGTCCCGGCACCTTGATGGCATCGGTGGTTTCCAGGAACACAAGGGTGGTCGTAGAGTCGCTCGCCAGATCCGGCACCCTGGCGCGACGCCAGAAATCACGCGACTCCTGCCCCTCGTCAGGCTGGCTCAAACGCAGCTGATAGAAATAATCGCCCGGGGGCAGACCTGTGGTAATAAATCCCTGCAGGTACGACTTATCGGATTGTGTTTCCTCATAGGTCTTCGCAGTAACGCTGCCGGTCCAGCTGCCCCGCGCTACGATGGTTGATTTGCCTGCTATATCCCGGCTCAAATCATGCATCTTCCCACGATCCGGTGGTCGGCGGTGGTGCCCGCCCCTCCGGTGGTTCATCTCGCGTGATCCGGCCGCTTCATGCCATTTCCGGAAGGCTTCCATTGCCCCGGGATTGACGCGGTAAATATCAAGGTTAGCCTGTATTTTTGCGAGGAAACTGTTGTTGTTCGCTGTACCCGAAGACGTTAGCGGGTTCTGTTTGAGAAAGGTAAGATCATCATACTCTACTTTGAAGCTGACTACCAGTTCGGTTTTGGAAGAATCTTCGTCCGGCAGATAAACATTGTTGATGTAAAGACGGGGTTCATGCCGGTGCATCACCAGGCTTCGGAAGGAAATCCGCTGACCATAGACAAATACCGGAGAAGCTATAATCAGGCATAGAATAAACGGTAACTTGCGATACATAGGCGGAAATATTGAACAACTCTGGTACTTCGAATTCACCCTTACTTGCGGCTGAAATTAAGATAATGGTTTTAACATCCTATTGAAATTTTCAAACACCCTGTCCCGAACAAGGAAAATAACGCGGGAGCAACGGTGTTAGTGTCGACCGGTTTCCGGCTTCTCAATTATTGAGCCCCGCGTCTCGGGCAGGGGGAGGATCATTGCCGGCAGGTCTGCGGCCTAATGATAAAATATCAGTTGTTGCCGCCAGATACCTTATAACTGACTGAAGGAAATAGTCTTGAGAGGATCAGTTTTGGAAGCAACCCTGGCCGGCAGCCAGGAAGCCAATACGCAGAGGATCAGAGTAACGGCGCTCACAGCCACAAAATCAACCAGCCGTGGCTGAACAGGTGCGTATTTCATAAAGTAATTGGTCTCCGAGAGCGGGATCAGATGCCAGGTTCCCTGTACCCAGTTGAAAAGAACAGCAAGCCCGACCCCGATGATTAGTCCCGTTACAGCAACCAACAGGCCCTCCAGCAAAAAAAGATGCCGGATCCGCCTGCTCGTGGTTCCTATAGCTTTCAGGATGCCGATGTCGCGTGTTCTCTCGAGAACCATCATCAGGATCATACCAATCAGGTTGAAGGCCGCGACGATGATCATTACAGCGATGATCATTGGAGTTGTCTGCTCCTGAAGATTGACCCATGCAAAGATGCCGCTATAGCTGTCGTAAACCGATTGTACGAAATACGGGACACCTAAAACATGATAAAGTGTGTCCGTAAGCGCCCGTATGTGTCCCGGATCCCTGGCGTTAAGTTCGACGCGTGTGGCCTGGTGGGGCTCCAGGTGCAGAAGTTTGTGGCTGTATTTCCGGCCGACCAGAGCCAGAGCGTCATCGAAGCGGCTGATACCGGTTTCATAAATGCCTGTTAAGCGGAATTGCAGGATATCCGGCAGGTTGACGGGAGAGGGGATGCCGTTGAGTGCGTATACGATGAGGCGATCCCCGACTTTCACCTGGAGTTGCTTTGCTACAGGAGCACCGAGTACAATACCGGGCAATCCGGCGGAGTCTTCAGAGAGATCGTAACGCCCGTGTATGATATATTGGCGTATAGAGCTCAGACGATCCTGCGGCGGAATCCCGCGCAGCAAAACGCCTTCGGCCGCTTCTCCGGTCTGGACCATCACCTGGCTCATATCCACCGGCTGGGCTTGTTGCACATCTGCACGGCTGTTAAGATAAGAGACGAGGGTATCGGCACGGGCGACAGGTTCACCAGAGAAAGTCTCGATGGTGATATTTGGCATGAACCCGGTGATCTTACCCTCAATCGTTGATTTGAAGCCGTGTACGATCGAAAGAGCGATGAGCAGGCCGCCGCTGCCCATGGCTACTCCGGCGATCGCCATGATTTTGATAAACGACAGGAATCGTGAATCATGCCGTTTGCCCTTAAAATAGCGCCGGGCGAGAAACCACTCAAAATGCATGGCTGTTATTCGGTTTCCGACTCATTCGGGACGCATATGTGGGAAAAAGAGGACATCCCGGATGGAATCCTGATTCGTCATGATCATCGTCAGCCGGTCGATGCCGATTCCAAGTCCGGCGGTGGGAGGCATACCGTATTCTATGGCGCGCAGGAAATCTTCATCAAGTGTCATGGCCTCTTCGTCGCCCCCGGCACGCAGCCGGGCCTGTTCTTCGAGACGCTCCCGCTGATCGACCGGATCATTCAGCTCGGAAAACGCGTTGCAGATTTCCTTGCCGTTCACAATCCCTTCAAAACGCTCTACCAGCCCGGGAATCGAACGGTGTTTTTTTGCAAGAGGGCTCAATTCCACAGGATAGTCAATGATAAAAGTTGGTTGTATCAGTTTGGGCTCGACAAATTCACCCACAATTTCATCGATCAATTTACCGATGCCCATGCTTTCATCGATATCGAGACGGAGTTCACGGGCGGCTTTTGCGATTTCATCCCGCGGTTTTTGATAAAGATCGTATCCCGTTTCGTTTTTGATGGCTTCAAACATAGGTATCCGTTGCCAGGGGCGTCTGAAATCGATTGTTCTCCCGCCGGCGGTCACTTTCGTGGTACCATAAAGCTGAAGAGCCACCTGCTCGACAATCTCCTCCACGAAATCCATCATCCAGAGATAATCTTTGTAGGCGACATACAGCTCAACCTGTGTGAATTCGGGGTTGTGAAACCGGCTCATGCCTTCATTGCGGAAATCCTTGGCAAACTCGAAAACGCCGTCCAGTCCACCCACAATCAACCGTTTCAGATACAGCTCGTTGGCGATTCGCAGATACAGCTCCATATCCAGCGCATTGTGATGCGTTACAAATGGCCGGGCCGAAGCCCCGCCGTAAATCGGCTGAAGGATGGGGGTCTCCACCTCCAGGTACCCCTTGTCAACCATAAACCGGCGCATAGTCTGGATCAACTGAGAACGTTTCCGGAAGACCTCCCGGACCTCGGGGTTGACAATCAGGTCGAGATAACGCTGGCGGTAACGGAGTTCCTTATCGCTGAATGCATCATAAATCTTTTTTTCCCCGTCTTCCTCCACCTCTTTGGGAGTCGGAATCGGGCGGACCGTTTTAGTCAGCAATTCGAACGACTCTGCGTGCAGGGTGATCTCACCGGTACGGGTCCGGAAAATGAACCCTTTTACTCCAACGATATCTCCGATATCAACCAGCTTTTTGAACAATGTATTATAGCGGTCGACGCCGACATCATCGCGGCGGATATACACCTGCATCACACCGCCGGAATCCTGAAGATCAAAGAAAGCGGCTTTACCCATGATGCGGCGGGTCATGATCCGTCCGGCCATGGCAACACGCTCGGGTTCTGCGCCGCTTTCCTCATCCTTCAAAAGCCCGGGTGTCCCGATAATTTCCGTACTGGTATGGGTAACAGCAAAAGAATAAGGATACGGGTTGATGCCCATATCCCGTATTTCCTGAAGTTTCCGGAGGCGAAGTTCTTCCTGTTCATTTAGTGAGGGGGTCCGCTCGATCATCAATATGACTTGTTTCTGGCCTGTTTTGGAGGATTTATGAGGCGATATAATTATTATTTTTGAACAAAAAGCCTAAGATACGATCATTCACGGAGAGTTACACAGCACGGGTAACGGGATTTCGGAGGTACTCTCTTTTTCTTATAGTGATGGGTGCGGGGAGGTTACCGGAGATAAAAAAGAGGATCCCCGGCTTCCGATAAAAAAAAGCCGCAGAATCATCGGACCCTGCGGCTTTTGGTAGTCATTTCCTGCAAGAGGATTTACGGAATGAGTCAGCCTGCTACTGCCGCAGACTCGTTAACCTGCTTTTCGGCGAGGTTTGCCTGAGCCGCTGCAAGCCGCGCAATAGGGACGCGGAAGGGTGAGCAGGAGACATAATTCAGGCCTGTCCTATGGAAGAAATCCACAGAGGCGGGATCTCCGCCATGTTCCCCGCAGATTCCCACCTTCAGCCCGGGGTTCGTGGAACGACCGCGTTTGGCTCCCATCTCAACCAATTGACCCACACCTTCCTGATCCAGTACCTGGAACGGGTCGTGCGGCAGGATTTTCTTTTCGATATAGACCGGCAGGAATTTCGCCGCATCATCCCGGCTGTATCCGTACGTCAGTTGCGTCAGGTCGTTGGTTCCGAAAGAGAAGAAGTCGGCTTCTCTGGCAATCTGGTCGGCAAGGAGAGCGGCGCGGGGAATTTCAATCATCGTGCCGATGAGGTATTTCATCTCCATGCCGTTGTCGCCCAATACTTCTTCCGCGGTTTTGCGTATAACGGCTTTCTGATTGAGGAATTCCTCGACAGTACCCACCAGTGGAATCATGATTTCGGGCACGATGTCGTCGCCTTCTTTCCGTATTTGGACGGCAGCCTCAATGATGGCGCGTGCCTGCATCTCGGTAATTTCCGGGTAGGTCACACCCAGCCGGCAGCCACGATGACCCAGCATAGGGTTGAACTCACGCAACTTCTCGATCTTATCGGTGACCTCTTCCTCCGATAGTCCGAGCCGCTGCGCCATCTCATGGATTTCCTGTTTGGTGTTGGGCAGGAATTCGTGCAGAGGCGGATCAAGCAGGCGGATGGTGACGGGCAGTCCCTTCATTGCCTTGAAAATGCCGAAGAAATCACCCCGTTGCATTGGGAGCAACTTGTCTAGTGCCGCACGGCGTTCTTCTTCATTTTGAGCCATGATCATCTCGCGGACGATCTCGACACGGCCTTCCTTGAAAAACATGTGTTCGGTACGGCAGAGCCCGATGCCCTCGGCGCCAAATTCGCGGGCCTGCGTGGCATCCTCCGGATTGTCGGCATTGGCACGGACATTCAGGCGGCGGTTGGCATCGACCCATTCCATGAAATTCCTGAAATGGCCGCTTATTTCCGGCTCAGTGAGTTCCTGTTTGCCCAGGATCACTTCTCCGGTCGATCCGTTCATTGAGATCCAGTCGCCTTCATGCACTTCGGTTTTGCCGTTGGTGAACATCTTCTTCTCGTAATTCACACGAATGTCACCGCAGCCGGCTACACAGGGTTTGCCCCATCCGCGGGCCACCACAGCGGCATGGGAGGTCATCCCTCCACGGGAGGTGATAATCCCCTGGGCCGCAGACATACCGCCTACGTCTTCAGGGCTGGTTTCAATACGCACCAGGATAACCTGATCGCCATCATCAGCGGCTTTTTCAGCATCTTCGGAAGAAAAAACCACCTTGCCAACGGCAGCGCCCGGCGAGGCCGGCAGCCCGCGGGCCATCACATGCTCCTCATACGATTGGGTATCTTTGAACTGGGGATGAAGCAGTTGGTCCAGGTGTCCCGGTTCTACCAGGTTCTTGACGGCGTCTGCTTCGGAGACGACCCCCTCGGCAACCATGTCGACGGCAATCTGCAGGGCGGCGGGACCTGTGCGTTTCCCATTCCGGGTTTGCAACATGTACAGCTCTCCCTCCTGGATGGTAAACTCGATGTCCTGCATATTCTTATAATGCTGCTCCAGGTTTTCGGTAGCCTCAACCAGTTCATCATACACGCCCGGCATTACCTTCTGTAACTCGTTGATGTCGCGCGGGGTACGGATGCCTGCCACGACATCTTCACCCTGGGCATTGATCAGGAATTCCCCGTAGAGCTTATGCTCGCCGGTAGCCGGATTACGGGTGAAGCAGACCCCGGTTCCGCTTTTGTCGCCCATATTCCCGAACACCATAGCCATCACATTGACGGCGGTGCCCAGCAGCCCCCCGATTTTGTTGATCTGCCGGTACTTGATGGCACGCTCACTGTTCCAGGAGCCGAAGACGGCGTTAATCGAAAGCTTCAGTTGTTCCCAGGGATCTTCGGGGAAGTCGTCTCCGATATGCTCGCGGTAGATGGCCTTGTAACGTCCGACCAGGACCTTGAGATCGTCCGTGGTCAGCTCGATATCGTTTTCTACATTCTTTTCTTCCTTCAACCCGGCGATTGCCTGTTCAAAATAGTCATGTGAGACGTTCATCACCACGTCGCCGAACATATCGATAAACCGACGGTAGCTGTCGTAGGCGAACCGTTCGTTCCCGGTCTTTTTGGCCAGGCCGGCTACTACTTTGTCATTGAGGCCCAGATTCAGCACCGTATCCATCATCCCCGGCATGGAGACTGCGGCACCCGACCGGACAGAAACCAGCAGAGGGTTATCCGCGCTCCCGAAGGACATTCCGATCTCTTTCTCAATGTGTTTAATGCCCTGCGTAACCTGATCCTGCAACCCCTCGGGCCATTGCCCTTCCTTTTCATTGTAGATTTTACAGGTTTCGGTTGAAATGGTAAAACCCGGGGGGACCGGCAGCCCGATAGACGACATTTCCGCCAGATTAGCGCCTTTACCACCCAGCAAGTTTTTCATCCCTTTATTCCCTTCGGAATGATTTTTACTAAAGGTATAGACAAACTTGCCCTTGTTATTCTCCATAACGTTATCCTTATCTATATCTATGATTATTTTTTAGTTCTTAAAAGATTCTTTAAAACCCGAAAACCGGATATCACGGTAAATTAAGATTATTCTTCTCAAATAAAGAATAGAAACATCAAATTGAACAAAGCAATTCTGTCTTTAATTGGTGTTTCTGTGCCGTTCTCGTGAACCCGGTGTGTGTTCCACGGCGAAGCCAGCCATCGGTTCGTCTTGCCCCTAAGGTAAGCATTATGGTCTTTTCAGATGAGATTTTTTTGAGCGAAACGCCAGATTTTGGGAAAAACACAGTTTTGTACAGGGAAGGGACTGACATAGCTCTGAACAGCCCGAAGTAAAAGATACAGCGCGGAGAAGGGGGGATTCGAACCCCCGGTACCCTTTTGGGGTACACTCGCTTTCCAGGCGAGCCCGTTCGACCGCTCCGGCACCTCTCCGGTCATGCCCCTGAATTCAGAAAGCAGGCAAATATAGCAGAATTCCCGGCGCCGCTCAACTTCAGGTGCCAAAAGTAAAAATATGCCGGGTATACGCCCTTACTTTTTGTCCTTCTTTTGAAGCCGGACGAAAGCGCCATTGGGCGGCGGCCTCAAGGGTAGCGTCGATGAGCCCGTATCCGACTGTGGAGACGTCCTGCCATTGTTTGTTATCTTTATTATATATCCGTATCCGGGCGATTGAAACCTGCTCGGGTATGCCCGTCATTCCGACCAGAAAATCCACCCATATTTCCGCCTTTATGCCGGCCTTACGCGCTTCTTTCGGAATAGCGGGCTCTACAATCTTTACGACGGCCGGTTGCCTGTCAGGGTTGCTTACTATCCCGTTCCCGTTGCCTGACCCGGTTCCCTCTCCTGATCCGCCTGTTCCCGGGCCCGGCAGCTTTCCCTTCAGCAAATTATCTGTCTGCAGATGCGTAAGCGGATCGGCTATGATTTGATCGTTGGGCACAACCACCGGGATTGCAGGAACGGCCGGCGGCGCCCCCTCATCCTGATGCGTACTTATCACCATATCCATTGTTATGGGCTGGTATTGCTCTTCAGTGAAATGAAAGGTGTGTTCAGCCGTCGAAACCGGCCAGTATCGGAAGAGCAGCACCATTATTAGTTCCACTACCACCAGGCATCCCAACAGCAGGTTATGGTAACCCATCGGATATCGCTGACTGGCTTTGTTATCGTACATACCGGTTCATACTGATGACTACGGTCGGAAGAAAGCACTCAGGCCGCCCCTGCACGATTATCTTCTTTCCGGCGCAGGCGTTGCAACTCGTCATGCATGATCGTCCAGACATGATCGCGAAGTGCTTTTATGTCCGAAAATTCACCCGGACAAACCGGGTCAAGTACGGAGATTTTCAAATCTCCTTTTATTCGAAAACGCCAGTCGCCTGATGGAAGTATTTCCCTGGTGCCATCGAGGATGATGGGCAGAATCTTACAGTCCTGTTTTTTTGCAGTGATGAAGACCCCGTTTTTGAACGGTCGCATTATCCCGTCCCGAGAGCGTGTTCCTTCTGCAAAAACATGGACGGGTATTTTATGTCTGATCATGAATTCCATTTGCTGGCCGAGTGAACGGAACGACATCTTTTTGTCGCGGTCCACACTCAGATGACCACTCAGCGACATCACCCATCCCATAAAGGGGATCCGGAACATGCTCCTCTTTGCGATCCATCTGACCCTCCAGCCCAGGTAAGCTTCTAACGGCATATCCAGGAAGCTCTGATGATTGCTCACTACGATCACCGGTCCGGTAAGCGGGCGCGGGACGGTCCCGGTGACGCTCACTTTCCACCGAGGATTGATGCGGATCATCAAAACCCCAAAAAGAAACATGAAGTAGTTTGGAAACCGCCGGAAGGAGTCGAAAGGCCGGGAAATGAGCCAGGCGATGGCAACAACGGGAAACATCACCAGAAAATTCACAATATAAAAAAACCAGATCCAGATGCTGAAGAGTGTTCGCATTTTGAATAAAAACGGATGTTCATTTGTTTCATCGTGCCGGCAGAGAAACGGTAATATAACGCCATCGTCCGGCTAATAAAACGACGGAAGCCCGGCAAGCTTGTGCCTGAGAAACATCTCCGATTCTTTTTTATCTTGCAGGAAATCCCCGAAATCATAAGGAACGGATTTATAAACGGGCATTCGGCCGTTACATTCTTTGTCTCCTTGAGGCGCATTCGCTTAGAATTATACTACGGATGGAGTCCCTCCCGTTTATTATTACTCGTTTTGCCATTATCTTACGTGAGGCAGAGATACCGGATCACATGGTATTATTCATAGGCGGATGAACACGATCCGCCTGCTAATTTTAAGTTAACCTGTTAGTGCGATGTCCAAGAAAGTCACTATTTACGATGTTGCCCAGAAAGCCGGGGTGGCCATCTCAACGGTCTCACGGGTGCTCAACGATTCGCCTTATGTCTCCGAAGATACCAAACGGAAGGTGAAAACGGCTATTGAGGAGCTGGAGTTTTATCCGCAGGCGAATGCCCGGAAACTGGCCAGTAAGCAACCGAACATGGTGGCTATGGCTGTGCCGACTTTCACCTCACCCTTCTTCAATGAAGTTTTAAAGGGAGTCAAAGATGAAATCTTCCACACCGATTTAGATCTTGTGATCTATAATACCGGCTCTCTCGATTCGACCGGAAACCTCAAGAAGTTCCTTGACCGGGGTACGCCGGATGCGCTCTTCATCTTTTCTATTGATATTGATGAGGAGATTCATCACCGGCTCATTGCTCAGGAAGTGCCTGTCATCCTGGTTGATACCAAGCATCCGGATTTCGACTATTTCTGGTGGGATAATTATCTGGGGGGAAAAATCGCCGCCGAGCATCTCGTCAAACAGGGCTTTACACGTATCGGGATGGTACAGGCACTTGACCGTTCGGAGAAATACCTGCAACGTGAGAAGGGATTCCAGGAGACACTCCGACAACTGAAACATCCTCTGCGGGATGAGTATATGACCGCCGGTATCACCCGAAAACACTCCGGCTTCAGTGAAGAAGCCGGTTACGAGGCTGTTCATATTTTGCACAACCGCGGTGCTATGCCCGAGGCAATCTTTTGTTCCAACGACGCCCAGGCGCTGGGTGCCTATCACGGGCTTGAAGAGTTGAATCTGCACGTGCCCGACGACGTGGCGCTGATCGGGTACGATAATATCAAAATTGCGAGATACCTGAATCTGACTACTATCGATCAGAAAATGATCGACATGGGAGCCAAGGCCATCCGGCAGCTCGAAACACGCCTCTTTGAAAAGCCGGAAGATCTGTACCAGGTGACCGTAAAGCCTGAACTGATTGTCCGGAAATCAACTCTGCGAAGCAAGTGAACTTTTCCGACTCTCAGAAAAAGGCGGCACTTTCGGGTTGCGTTACGCGTACTGCCGTTGAATATCTCCCCGAACCTTATCGCGGCAAAGTTCGCGACGTCTATAAACTGCCGGAAAACCGGCTGGCAATTGTTGCTACCGACCGTATCTCGGCATTCGACCACATCCTGAGGCAGCCGATTCCTTATAAAGGGCAAATTCTCAATACACTGGCGGCCCATTTCTTCGGGAACGTATCGGATCTGGTCGAAACCCATGTGCTTGAAGTACCCCATCCAAACATAACCATCGCCCGCGCCTGCGATCCTCTTCCCGTGGAAGTAGTCGTACGCGGATATCTTGTCGGACATGCATGGCGCGAATACAAATCAGGGAAGCGGGAATTGTGTGGCGTGCCTCTTCCTGAAGGGATGTCGGAGAATCAACGATTCGATCATCCCATCCTGACACCGGCCACCAAGGCGACTGAGGGTCATGATGAGGATATCTCCGAGCGGGAGATCCTGAATCGCGGACTTGTCGGTGCCGAACGCTGGGAGGAGATCCGTGAAAAGGCATTTCTCTTGTTTGAACGCGGACAGGAAATCGCTCTCCGGCACGGCCTGCTCCTGGCAGACACCAAATATGAATTCGGCATTTTTGAGGATCGCCTGATTCTGATAGATGAAGTACATACCCCTGATTCTTCACGGTATTTTTATGCAGGGGAGTACGAAGAACGGTTCAGCCGGGGAGAACACCAGAACCAGTTGTCCAAGGAATTTATCCGCGAATGGCTGATGAGCAGGGGGTTTCAGGGAAAAGAGGGGCAATCCCTGCCGGATATGAGTGATGAATTTCGCTGGCAGGTTTATCAGCGCTACGCCGAACTCTTCAACGCAGTCACCGGAAAGACGTTCGAACCCACCTCCACATCAGGCTTCAACGAGGATTTGGCCCGTTTGCTAAGGCCCTACGTACGATAGCCTCTCCATATCCTCCTCTATAGAGATCGTAAGCTATAGGCATAAGTCCGGTATGGCAAAGGCATAATAATAAGAACGATTCTTCGATCGTCTCAGCCATCCGCCATGAAAATCTGAACCGACAGACATTCTTTTGGCCTTTTTCATAAAAAATTTGTCAAAAGACTTGATAAAGCAGTATGTTTTATCAGTCAATTTGATGAATTTTGTAACGACCGGATTTATCGGACAGAAAAAGAGGATGATTTTGAACAGGCTTTCAAGAAAATACAAGACATCGGTTTTATACCACCGGATACGATCAGGTTGCCGGATTATCTTTATCAGGTATGGCTATGTCAATAGTATTCATGGATTATGACCTGAGCAACCTGATGAGATCAATCCCTGATATCGCTTTTATCTGTTATGAACGGATGACTTTTGAGGATACCGGCGACGTTTTGTCTTATTCGTAAGGCAGGGATACCACCGGGCCGTTTAGGAAACCGAAATAATCGATTTCTTTCAAAATTCTATCAACTTTTAAGGATGTATAAGATGAGCACAAAAAGGTTTCGAACCGTTTTTTTGATCTTTCTGTTTTTCTTTCCGGCCGTAACGGTAGCTCAGAGGAGCGGCAACCGGGTAGAATTAACGAACTTTCGCCTTCAGAGTTCCGTCATAGTGCATGAAGACGGGGGGCAGTTATCCTCCGGTCCCTATCAGGGGCGGGCCTATTGGTTTCCGGTGCAGGTGCCATCAACGGTGCTCTCAGGGCTTGTGGCCAATAAGGTGTACCCGAGCCCCTACATCGGCATGAACAACATGCGCATCCCTGATGCTTCGGACTCGTTCAATACAAAGTACAACCTGGCACGTTATAGTTTTCTCCCGCACCACGAAAACCCCTGGAAAGCTCCTTATTGGTACCGTACCGAATTCAAACTGCCAAAGAGATATCAGGGAAAGCGGGTATGGCTGCATTTTAAAGGGATTAACTACCGTGCCGGAGTCTGGCTGAATGGCCGGCAAATCGCAGATTCCTCTCAGATGGCGGGTATGTTCGCAGAATATCGCTTTGACGTGACCAGCCAGGTAAAGAGGCGGGGGACCAATTACCTGGCAGTGAAGATTTATCCGCTTGATTATCCGGGGATGCCGTCCCATCCTCAGCTTAAGGCTTTGGGTCCCTTTTATGCAAACGGCGGACCGACGGGAGATATCGGGAAGAATGTCACTATGCTGTGTTCTGCCGGATGGGACTGGATGCCGGCCGTACGCGACCGCGAAATGGGAATCTGGCGACCCGTTTACCTCTCCGCCAGCGGGCCGGTGACTGTGGATCATCCTCATATCATTACCGATTTACCCGATCTTCCGGATACGGACAAGGCGGATGTCACCCTAAAGGTAACCCTGACCAACCATTCCAATAAAACCAGGAGGGGTGAACTGCAGGTGAGAATCATCCCCCATAATTTTGAGGGCAATCCCGTCGCTTTTACCATTTCGGAGAATATTAAAGCCGGGAAGTCGCGTGAAATTGAACTCACGCCTGAAGAGTTTACTCAACTCAACGTCAGCAACCCTCATCTTTGGTGGCCTAACGGACAGGGTGTTCCGAATCTGTATGAAATGCAGCTTCGTTACAGAACGGATAGCGGTGTTTCAGACAGTAAGAAGGTGATTTTCGGTATTCGCACGGTAAGCTCAAAAGTTACCGAAGTGAACGGATGGCCGCGACGTGATTTCTATGTAAATGGCCGCCGTATTCATCTGGTCGGTGGCGCCTGGGTACCGGATTTACTGTTGCAGCGCGATTCCCTCCGTTACGCAAAGTCACTCGAGCTGGTGCGCAATGCCAACCTGAACCTGGTGCGCATCTGGGGAGGAGGGATTGCCCCGCCGGATGCGTTTTTCGACGCCTGCGATCGCCTCGGTCTTTTGGTCTGGCAGGATTTCTGGATCACCGGCGATACACAGGGAGAATTCAAAGGTTCGCCCGACTGGCCGCTGCAGGGAAATATCTTTATCCGTAATATGAAGAGTACAATCCTCCGGATTCGGAATCACCCGAGTCTGCTGGTCTGGACCGGCGGAAATGAAGGGCACGCCCGTAAGAACCTTTATGATGCCATGCGGACAGATGTCGCCCGGCTTGACGGTACCCGGCCGTTCATCCCGAGTTCATCCGGATTCTCGAAACTTCCGCCGGATTGGAAACAATCCTGGCCGGATGATAAAAAATCCGGTGTATACAGCGGAGGCCCCTATTCCTGGCAGCCGCCTGAGCGTTATTACGACCTGATCAATGCCGGGAAGGACTGGGTGTTCAAAGACGAAGTGGGTGTACCTTCCCAGCCGCCCTACAGCACGCTGCCGAAGATCATCCCGGATCTTGTACCTGACGACTCCTTACCATTCCCTCTGAATAATACATGGGGTTATCATGATGCCTGTGCCGGGAATGGCAAATACCAAACCTATTATCAGGCGATCCTCGACCGCTATGGAAAGCCGGTGAGTATTAAAGATTACAGCGAAAAGGCCCAGTTGGTAAACGTCAATGACTACCGGGCGATTTTTGAAGCCATGAATTCGAAATTCAAGGGTACCGGCGGGGTCATGCTCTGGAAGATCAATGCGGCTTTTCCAAGCGTGATCTGGCAGATATTTGATTGGTATCTGGAGCCGAACGCCGGCTATTACGCGGTCCAGCGGGCCTGCGAGCCGCTGCATGTACAACTGAATCTGGATGATTCGACAGTAGTGGTGGTGAACCGTGAGATTCATGATTGGAACAACCTGAAAGTGCGTATGCAGTTGTACGATTTGCAGGGCAGGAAGCTGTACGATCAGACTAAGAACATCTCTACAGCGTCACGGGGCGATACGCCGGTCGCTTCTTTACAAAGCAAGCTGAAAGAAGCGAATGAACTTACTTTCGTGGTGCTGGATATACAGGATCATGCAGGGAACAGGTTGTCTCAAAATGTCTATTGGCTGGCCCCGAATAGCAATTACAAGTCACTGAGCCGGATGGCCCAGGCTTCTGTGAATGTATCGGTGAAACGGGTGAATAAGACGGGGGAACCGACCTGGGAAGTACGCCTGGAGAATCCTTCCGATAAACTGGCCTTCTTCGTGCACCCGGGCCTGACCGACAGCCGGGGAAACGAAATTCTTCCTTCGTACTGGAGTAATAATTATGTGAGCCTGACCCCACATCAAACGGTCACACTTACCGTTCGGACCAAACCCGGCGAGATCTCCGGCAAATCACTATATATTTGTGTAGATGGCTGGAATATCCCTGCACAGAAAGTTGCGATACCGGAAAACGGCATGGCGGCAAATATTCGGTAAGGGCACTCGAGAAGAATCTATGAGAAAAAGAAAGGGGAATGCTTCCGGATCATGGATTTGACAGATTCAGACATTTCCCGA
>CAZNHE010000032.1:27392-28628 GCA_964572735.1 uncultured Chitinophagales bacterium
TTCTCATGATTAGTTCCCTTACAAAAACAAAAAAAGCAGGTTGGAGCCTGCTTTTATTTGATATAGATGTTTCGGGAAGGTTTATCGTCTGTTATACCGGTTTCGTCCTCCGCCGAATCCACCGCCGGTGGAATTATTTCTGGGACGTGCTTTATTGACGGTAATGGTGCGTCCTTTAACCTCGACACTGTCCAGATCGTCGATAGCAGCCTGTGCTTCTTCGTCATTTTCCATTTCAACAAAGCCGAAGCCTTTGGAGCGTCCGGTCTGACGATCGGTAATAACCGTAGCCGAGGTTACGGTTCCGTATTCGTCGAACAATTCTTTGAGGGTATCGTTGGAAATGCTATAGTCAAGATTTCCTACATATATGTTCATAATGCAATCGATAGTTTTAGATATAAAAAGCAAGGAAATCAGTTGTCGGGCTTTTTAAGGCATTTCAATGACGATAACGCAATAAGACCGTAACCACTTATTCCTTATACGAAAGGGTAATTTACATTCTTTTTTTAGGAATAACCTGATTATTTTTATTTTTTTAGAAAAATTTTTTCCTGAACCCTCCCTGGTGTGCCGGAATGACCGGGTTTTGGGGTGTAATTTGCAACTATGGGATGACTTGTCGCTGCACCAGCTGCGTCCGGTCAAGCTCAATGTGATCACCACCGTTGCCCCTCACAACCAGTTTGTGACGGTATTTGTCAATAGTCCGAAATTTGATTCGTTGGAGTATAAAAGCGTAGCCAGCTTGAAACCACGCAAGAAAACGTCGACATTTTGGTTATGGGCCGGGGTTGCTACAGTTGGCTTGGGAATCCTCAAATTTTTAATTCAGTAGATCATGAGCAAAAAAGGAAAAAATCCGGAGACACCTGTCGCAACGAAAGAAAATATCGCATTGGGTAATGCATTACGCGCGAAGCAACAGCGTGAAAATGCACTTGATATTATTACTATTCGTTCATGCAAGGATGAGCCGACCGTTCCCTTATCGGAAGTGATTGCGGAACACAATCGGTTGGTTCGTGAAGGACGTTGAAATACGCAAAAGTGCTCTAATTGCAATCGAATCACTGAAAACCGCTATCATCAACATCTTGGGTTTTAATTTCTTCATTTTAATCCTTTACCAACTATTTATAACCTCTCTTAAGAGACACTAACCGTCATTTTGTTACTCCTGCTATAGAACAAAATGGAATTTATTGCCGATTCCCGTTCGATTAATTGAAT
>CAZNHE010000033.1:0-27852 GCA_964572735.1 uncultured Chitinophagales bacterium
AAAGGCCAGTGGTATCTGTTCTATCATCACAATGATCTGTCTCCGCATTTTGATAAGAACAGATCTGTAAGGATAGACAGCTTGTTCTTTAACTCCGACGGCACGATTCAAAAAGTGATCCCCACACTGCGCGGCGTAGGTCTGACAAAGGCAACCCGTAAAATACAGATCGACAGATATAGTAAAAAAAGCGATGCGGGAACGTCGGTAGCTTTTCTTGATACTGCGAACACGTTCAAAGGCTGGAAGACAATCCTCAGTGCTGCAGATGCATGGATACGGTACAACAGTGTTGAATTCGGAAGTCGTAAATCGAAATCGGTTAATATCAGGGCACAGTCAAAGACCGGGGGTACTTTACAAATACGGTTGGATGAAATGGATGATCCTGTAATTGCTCGGGTAAAGATTCCAAAAAGCAGCAGGTGGAAGATTATTAGCTCTCCCTTATCAAAATTCAGACGTGGAAAGCATAATCTGATAGTACAACTCAAAGATAATAAGAATGTTCAAATTGACTGGGTAAGTTTTAAATGAATATGTCATAATGTAATAAAGATTTATGATAGGTTTTATAATATTAAAATATGAAATATTGATCCTTTTTAAGATGAAAAAAGTTGTTTTACTTCTCATACTTTGTCCTTTAATTTACATATGCAAGCCAGCATTTGCCCAAGTTGGCCTGAAGCATAGATTGATTGTATTGTCTGATATTGGATCAGATGTGGATGATAGTCAGTCTTTTATTCGGTTACTTCTTTATTCTAACGAAATTGATATTAAAGGATTGATAGCTACTACTTCTGTATGGAAAAAGAACAATGTATCGCCTGAAATGATTAAAAGAATAATTAAAGCATATGGAAAGGTTCAACCTAATCTTTTAAAACATGAAATAGGATTCCCCGATGCAAATGTACTTTTAAAGTTAGTGAAAAAGGGATTGCCTGTTTATGGTATGCAGGGAGTGGGTAAAGGAAAAGACTCAGAAGGTTCGAATTGGATTATAAAAGTGCTTGAAGAAAAGGATAAGCGCCCATTATGGATAGCTATTTGGGGTGGTTCTAATACGCTTGCTCAAGCCTTGTATGAAATTAAATATACAAAACCGAAGACTGAAGCAAAAAGACTGATTTCAAAGCTCAGGGTGTATGCCATCTCCGACCAGGACGATAGTGGTATTTGGATTCGAAATACTTTCCCTGATTTGTTTTATATCGTTAGCCCTGGGGATAATTATGGCAGCGCGACCTGGAGTGCTATTAACAGTTTTATACATGGTGTCAACAACGAGGAGATCAGCAACAGTTGGCTGAGGAAAAATATTCAGCAGGGTCATGGCCCGTTAGGAGCAAAATATCCCGATGTTGCTTATGGAATGGAAGGAGATACCCCTTCCTGGTTAGACCTGATACCCAACGGACTCAATGCACCCGAACACCCGAATTGGGGCGGTTGGGGTGGTCGTTATGAATTGTATAAACCCGATTTTACAACGCAAAAGAAAGGTGGCTCAGGTGTTCCATTCAAACCGGAAACAAGAAAAATATGGACAAATGCTGTTGATCATTTTACACCATTTGTTTATAGTAACTATGGACGGACTGCAAAATTGGACACAATGCATTTCAAAGGAAATAAGGTAACCCTGTGGCGCTGGCGCAATGATTTTCAAAATGATTTTGCAGCACGGATGGCCTGGTGCAATACATCTTATACAGAAGCCAATCATCCTCCGGTTCCAGAATTAGAAGGCTCCAATAAAATAACTGTAAAATCGGGAGAAGGTATTTATTTAAATGCCAGTGGCTCTACTGATCCGGATGGAGATCATCTCAGCTTTCTTTGGTTTAGTTATCCGGAAGCCGGTACGTATAAAAAAACAATCATAACTACAGTTGAAAATATGCCTTGGTTGTGGGTAATTGCTCCCCAGGTTGAGAAAAAGGAGACGGCACATATTATTTTGAAAGTAACAGATAATGGAAAACCGGCATTATCAAGATATATTCGAATTATTGTAACCATATTGCCACAGTAAATAAATAGAAGAATAAATATGGAAAAGAAAAATCGTCTTATAATCCTACTCGTATTGGTGCTAATATTACCTGTCTCTATGATGATGATTGCAATGTCCGGGACAGGCAGCGACATTATTATTCCGCCCCGGCCGGAAGGGGCGTGTGATATCTATGCCGCAGCAGGCACCCCATGCGTGGCTGCCCACAGCAGCACACGTGCGTTGTATGCCTCTTACAATGGCCCACTCTATCAGGTTATGCGTCAGTCGGATGGAAAGACTCTGGATATAGGCGTGGTTCAGCCCAGTGAAGGTGATCCGGGCGGATACGCCGATGCCGCTGCACAGGATGCATTCTGTGCCAATACATCCTGTTGGGTCACTACTATTTACGACCAGTCAGGTAATGGCAACGATCTTGTTCAGGCACCTCGCGGTGGATTCAGTGGCCCGGCCATGGGCGGATTTAACAACCTCCCGATCGCGGATATGGCGCCAATCACGATCATGGGTCATAAGGTATACGGCGTTTTCATTGAACCGGGCATGGGTTTGCGTTTGGACGATCCTAAGGGGACTGCGGTCGACGACCAGGCCGAAGGTCAGTACTGGGTGGTTAACGGTCATCACTACAACAACGGTTGCTGCTTCGACTATGGTAACGCTGAGATCGATAGTCGCGACGATGGCGACGGCACTATGGAGACCGCCTACTACGGCAACGCTGATTACTGGTATCATGGACAAGTCCCTGGTCCGTGGATCATGACCGATCAGGAGAATAATCTTGTGGGTTGCGTTAATCAGTCTCCGAACGATAAGTACTGCGCGGATTTGCCGAGCATCGCGTGGCGCTTTGTAACTGCTATGGCCGATGGCGAACCGCACCACTGGCGATCTATGGGCGGAAACGCGCAGCATGGCGATTTGCAGATTATGTACAATGGGCCTCGGGTAATCAATGACAGGAACAGCTACGATCCGATGCGCAAACAGGGAGCGATCCTGTTGGGCAACGGTGGTGACAACAGCAACGGCTCGCAAGGTACCTTCTATGAAGGTGCGATGACAGCGGCAGGCACTTTCCCATCGAAGGAAACCAACCAGAAGATTCAGGCTAATATTGTAGCTGCCGGATATGATGTGCAATCTTTGAGCCTGGCGCCGGCGAATGAAACTGCCACGCCTCCGGGACTCCAGACATTCTCGCCACGATCTTCACAAAACGCTACCGTAACGTTTACAAATACTACGGGAGCACTTGTGAAAGATGTTACGTTGAGCATTTCCGTGCCCAGGGGGTGGAAATCAGAGGCTTTAAACTCGAAGGGGACTTTAAAGAAATTCGCTAATCCGATTGCACCGGATGTAAGCGTGAGTGCAACCTTCACGGTCACTTCCGGAACAAAGCCTTTTAATGGTGATTTGGTCGGCAATGCTTCGTGGGTAAACTCAAACGGTAAGAAACAATCCGAGACAACGGCCGAAAAAGTGCGTAATGTTAGTCCGATCAAAATTAACGAATTTCGCATTAGCAATGGTTCTCCTGACAACCGGACTGATTCATTCATCGAGCTTTTTAACGCTGGTGATAATGCTGTTAATATATCCAACTGGACTTTAACTAACCATCCGACCCGGTTGCCGATCTTTTCATCAGTTAAAATTCCCGCCGGAACGAAGCTTGCTGCACGCGGTTTTTACTTGCTTGGCCTGTCTAATTCAGGTCTGGCAGTCCCTGCGAAAAAGGGTGAATCTACTATCTACGTCAGAAGTACAACCGGCATGTCGGTTGGCGATAGAATTGAAATCGGCAGCGGCTCAGCCAAAGAAATTCGCAAAGTTGTAAGTGTTGGTACAGCAACGGGCCTGGGAGAGCCCAAGTCGCCATCCCGGTTCCGCCCTCCCGTAGAGCCCGGCACTCCCACAACAGTATGGCAACCCCTTCCTGACGGTCCGGTGATTACGATCCCTGCCGGCTCAACCAGCATCCCCGTTACAAGCGTGGACGGCTTCAAGGTTGGTCAGAAGATGGCCATCGGCTATGGCGCGACTTATCCCGTTGTTGGCCGGTCTATCGAGAAATATGAGATAGTTACTGTCACCAAAGTCGGTAAACCGGGTACACAAGCTTATCTGACGGCTGATGCGAAAGCCGGCGATACTAATATAAAGGTATCCTCCGTAGCCAACATTTCCGCCGGTGACAAAATCAGGCTGGACATCGACAGTAAAGGTCACGGAATTGAGACGGTTACGGTGAAACACGTTGGCACACAATCTGTTCGTAGCCATTACAATGGTCCTATAACGGATTTGGGCACGGGGCTCGACCTGGCAGAACCGTTGAAGTTCAATCATGCGGCCAATTTGCCTTTCAGCGACAGGGGAACGGGGATTAGTTTCAAACCGGCAACAACCTTTTCTCACTCGAGTAACGAGCCAGTACTGCCTCTCGGTACCGGGATCACGCTTGACAAGCCCCTGGCCCGAAACCACGCGATCAATGCGGTTGTTCGTGATCAAAAGGTAACGACTGCGGGCTATCAGGGAACTCCGGCACCCGACGAGTGGTTCGGAGGTCCGGCTCTTTCTCCCAGCGCCGGCAGTATTGTGTTGCGCAACGCTTCCGGGAATGTTGTTGACGGTCTTAATTATGGCGGACTGGTTGATCCGTGGGTTGCCGAAGGCTACCAGGGTGCTTCCGGAACAGGGGCGAACGGATGCTTCGCGCCGTCACCCGATACGAGGAGGGGCTTCAGGTTTCGTTCTTCTTCCTCCACCCGGCCCGATATAAGTGCCGGTCGTTACCCGGATGGCAACGACAGCGACAACAATTGTCGGGATTTCCTCTTGCAGAATGCGACCACCTTGTCTGTCGCATCAGCGGTTGGTTCAAACAATATCAAAGTCGCCAGTGTAGCAGGCTTCAGTATCGGTCAGAAGATTAAAATCGATACAGGTGCGAATAGCGAGACAGCCGTTATCGCGATTATCGGTACGGCAGGGGGTACTACATTGAGTAGTGCCACCAAAACGGGTACGAAAGTTATACCTGTTGCCAGCGCAGAAGGCTTTAGGGCCGGTCAGACCATCACCATTGGCAGCGGCGCTAAAAGTGATACGGCCGTTGTATCATCTGTCATTTTTGGTCGTCCTCGCTTTGTCAATCACAAGTTTATCAGGCCGGTGGATTCCATCAAGGTTGCTGCGCCACTCACTATTGCCCACGATGCGGATGCACAGGTCTCCGGCAGTGGCATCACGTTAGCCGCGCCATTGGTCAAGGCTCATGACAACGGTGCACAGATCGCCGGAAACGTTCCCACACCCGGTGAACCGAATCAATACAGGTGATAAGAATGTCTAAATCAATCAGGTAAGTTTTAGATGAGGTTTCTATCAATGTTGTGTTCATTCAGAAAGGTCGGAAAATGCTACAAAGGCTCAAAAACGCGAAGATAATGTGAATTGTACACTACGGTTTTATAATATTTGCGAAACTCAGTGGCTTCGTGATTTTGTGGCAAATCGAACGAGAAATAAAATGCATTACAAAAACCATTGGACCTACTTTTTGCTGCTTCTGTTGACGGGCGTTTCATGTCAGAAAAGTGAGCATATGATTAATGCTTCTTCGGCAGGAATTTCGGTGTCGGTGAATCCCGAAAAGGGAGACTACATTATTCACGCTGGCAATTCCAGATGGACATTTAAGGGAACTGTCGGTCAGCCGTTGTCTGATGTGACAACATCCAGTGGACGGGATTCCATCGGCTCCTATAAGATGATCCGGTTTAACTGGAAATCGGATCATGCTTACCGGGCCGCGATTCGCCGTTATGATGAGAAACCTGTTCTGCTGTTTTTACTGACCACGCCGAATAAGACTGATCACATAAAGACAACTTTTCCTTCCTTCACCATTTTCCCCGATTCTATGCATCATTTTAGTTATGGCAATGATGCTTTTGCCCCTCCTAAATTTAGCCTGACGAACACCTCTACTCCCTGGCTGTTTTTCAATGATCGTGGTCAGGCGTTTATCCTTTCGCCCGCCTCTGATTTTATTGTATCCAAAATGATCGGTGACGGTCAACATAACATTGCCAGTGGACTAAATCAGAAATTAAAAGATTTGCCGGCTCGATTTACCCATAAAACGATTCTGGTATTGAGCAATCATATTCATGCAGCCTGGGCTTGCTGGGGCGAGGCCTTGCGGAGCATGTATGGTACCAGGCGTCCGGGCAATGAATCTGATCCTATCCTCAAATATTATGGGTATTGGACAGATAATGGGGCTGACTATTATTACACCTATGATAAATCCAAAGGATATGGCGGTACGCTACAAGCGGTAAAAAAACGGTACCAGAAGGAAGGCATTCCGATAGGTTACATGCAGCTCGACAGCTGGTGGTATGAGAAATCCAAATATGGTCCCGACAGTCCCCGGAATGCCAAATATATGGAAAATGACCACCGCTCTTTTTCAGAGAAAGGCGATTGGGATAATCCTGGGGGCATGCTAATTTACCAGGCTGATAAGGATATTTTTCCCCACGGACTCAAGTATTTTTATCAACAAGTACAGGTTCCACTGGTTGTCCATAATCGATGGATCGATCCGCGCAGTCCGTATCATAAGAAATACAACATTACCGGCTATGCGGCGACAGACCCCGCCTTTTGGAACCACATTGCCGGTCATATCAAATCAGTCGGCGTGACGGACTACGAGCAGGATTGGCTGAATGTCATTTATAATCACACCCCTGAAATGGCTGTCAATCTATTGGTCGGAAATGCTTTTACCGATAATATGGCCCGGGCCATGGAATCCCGTGGTATCGACATGCAGTATTGCATGGCCATGCCCCGATTTTTCATGCAGGGCGTGAAGTACAACAATTTGATCACCATTCGGACAAGCAATGACCGATTTGGACCAACCAAATGGCGCCATTTTTTATATACATCTCAATTAGCTTACAGCATGGGCATTTGGCCATGGTGTGATGTATTTAAAAGCCACGAAGCCGGAAATATGATCGTTTCGGTATTATCGGGCGGAGTGGTTGGCACCGGCGACGCGCTGGGCAAAGAGGATATGGCCAATATCAGAAAAGCGGCCCGCACCGACGGGGTGCTGGTCAAACCTGATGCAGCCCTGCTGCCGCTGGACAGTGATTATATCCACGCAGCTTCTCATGCCCATAAACCAATGCTGGCCTACACCTACACCAGGCAAAATAACGTGCGAACCAATTATGTATTTGCCTACGTACCCCCTCATTCATCCGATGAAATTTCTTTTACTCCCTCCAATTTCGATTTAAGGATGAAGGGAGCAGTCGTTATTTATGATCCGCTCACGGGTTCCATGCAAAAAATGAATGCAGACAGCACCTTTACTGATACTTTATCCGACGCCTCAACTATCAGTGGAAACAGCAGTTATCATTATACGTATTATATTTTGGCCCCCATAACTCCTGTTGGTATTGGTTTTTTTGGTGATAAAGGGAAAATAACCGCCACTGGTCGTCAGCGGATACCGATTCTGAAATCTACCTTCGAACAACTAACGGTGCAGGTTGCCTTCGCCAAAGGAGAATCCTCCGTATACCTGCACGGCTATTATGAAAAACCCTTTACCACGAATCACGGTACGTTAAATCTTAACCCGGACCAGCATACGTTTGTTCTTAACGTATCGGCACCTGAAAATTCCGGTCATGTAACGATTCATTTTACTTCAAAATAAAAGAATTATGGTGCCAATTACTCGAAAATCAGTGATAAAAAAGACAGTGACACTTTCCGGATCGGTTACGCTTTTAAGCCTTACCTGCCCGCCTGCAAAAGGGGCTGATTTGACAGATAGAACTTCCCAAAAACAAATTTATATGGATATCGATTGCCGCCGGAACGTGCATGTGTTTGACGGTACGTTGAACTTTGCAGATGATCGGGAATCAGAAAAGCAATGATCAATCGCTTTTAATTGAAGTCTTTAACTTACCATACCACTTACACCTGAGGAGAATTATGAAAAACTTACTTCTACTGCTGTTCCTGTTGTTGCCATTTGCAGCAACCGCGCAAAAGGCAAGCATCACAATTGATACGGCCCGGGTGGTCGGTACTATTGATCCTATGATCTATGGTGTGTTCATGGAACCGATAGGCGGGACAGGCCGCCGGCAGTTTAATACCGTATATGGAACACTTTACAATCCCGGCTCTCAATACGCCAACAAAGACGGTTTCGATACCCGTTACATTGATGCGGCAAAGGAGCTGAAGATAACCAACATGCGCTGGCCCGGCGGCAACCACACGGCAGACTATCACTGGATGGATGGTATCGGCCCCAAAAACCAGCGGCCTGTGCTTAAAGAACTTGCATGGGGCTATATCGACAGCAACCAGGTCGGAACGGACGAGTGGGTGGAACTGAATAAGGCTATCGGCTCGACCAATGTTGTCTGTATCAATGCAGGGACCGGTACACTCGACGAGGCCGCCCATTGGGTTGAATACTGTAATTTACCGGCGAATAGCTACTATCCGGACCTGCGTGCCAGGTATGGTCATCCGAAACCGTACGACATAAAACTTTGGGATCTTGGAAACGAGGTTGACGGCGAACCGTGGATTATCGGACACAAGACTGCCGAAGATTACGTCAAGTTTGCGAGGGAGGCGGCAAAGATTATGAGAGATGCCGATAAGGATCTTAAGTTTGTTATCAGCGGCTCCGCCTATTACACTCCCAGCGGGAAATGGGTCGATTGGAACCGAAAGGTGATCACGGGTCTGAGAAATATCGCCTCCTATGTCTCGATTCACGGTTACTGGGAAAATTCTAAGGACTACTATACCTATATGGGAGAAGGGGCGATGGATGTGGAGCGGAAGATCACCACAACGGCGGACATCATTTCGACTGTCCGATCAAAATACATGATGACTAAACCGATCTACATTTCGTTTGACGAATGGGCCCCGTTCGGCAGCGGGTTACTCCCGACTCTGGCTATTGCGGAGTATTTCAACTCGTTCATCCGCCATGCCGACGTGGTAAAAATGGCGAACTACACAATGATGACCTCCCTTTTGTCACGGGACAGAGACGGTCATCTGTACAAATCTCCGAAATTTTACATGTTCAAATTGTATTCCACCAATTGCCGGGGGACGTCTCTGAATCCGCTGGTAAAGTGCGATACCTTCAGTACGAGTCATTATTACCAGGGTATCCCGTATTTGGATGTCACGTCTGTATATAATAAAAAGACGAATTCTCTGGTCATCAACGTGGTGAACCGGCATAAAAACAAAGCCGTATCCACGGATATTGTAAGCAATTCAGGTGATTTTGCCGGAAAAGCATCCGTGACGGTGATCAACAGTAATGATATTAAGGCTCCTTATACCTATGCTAAGCGGAAGAATTATATCCCGGTGCCGAAGGAGATAAGTGCAAAAGGAAACAAATTTACTTATTCTTTCCCTGCGCATTCGTTTACGCAGATCATGGTGAAGGTTAAATAGTGTGAGAAAATCTCAGGCGATTGTCAAATAGTGCAGGACAAAAACAAAAAGAGGAATATATAATGGTGCAAATGGACTACTTGTTTAAAAAGCCTCCATTTACAACGGAGGGAACCGGGAGGAACCAGGGATACCTGCTGGGATCTCTTCTTACGATGATACTTTTGATTTTGTCGTGCCATTCTGCATTCTCGCAGAATCTTCAACTGAACAAACTCGGATATTTCGAGACGCGCGGATTCAACGTTTTCGTTTTCAGCGAGGAGTTCAATGGATTCTTTTTTGATGAGAAACATTCTGGTATAGAACTGATCCATGACGGCGAACGCACAGCCACGGATGGTGCGGTCAGATTGAGATCCACTCCGGAACAATGGGATCTGGTCCCGAAGGTTGTTAACAGAAAAGTTGATGAGCAAAACAACAGGATTGAAGTAACACTTAGTTACGAAAAATATAATTTCGAGCCGAGGATCGTCGTCACCGCAAAGAAGCAGGGGGTCTGGATTGATGTCTATTTAGATAAACCGCTGCCCAGACAACTGATAGGACACGCCGGTTTTAATCTTGATTTCCTGCCGACAGCTTATTTCAATAAAATATATCTGATGGATAATGCCCCCCATGTCTTTCCGCTGTATCCGGCCGGGCCGATGGTTACAAAACCCGATTCTCAGAAGATTCCCCAATTTAACGGTTTCTCCACTTTCGACAGCCGCGGAAAACACGTCTACGTCGATCCTCTTCCGATGGCTACCGGTTCGACATTGATCCTGGCTCCAGGAGATCCAAAACGACGGGTCGAAATTCAGTCTACCGAAGGGAGTGTGTCTTTTTACGATGGGCGAAATGTCGCTCAAAACGGGTGGTTTGTTGCACGGAGTAAGATACCCGCGAACAAAACCGGCAAGGTGGTCGAGTGGCATCTGACGGCAAGTACAAACAAAAACTGGATTAGGAAACCGGTCATTGAATTTTCCCAGGCCGGATATTATCCTGCACAGGAGAAGAGAGTCGTTATCGAACTGGATAAGCATGACACGCCTCTCAAGACCGCTTCCCTGTACCGCATTTCGCCGGAAGGCGCGTCCGAAAAAGTGTTGACGGCTCCGGTGAAGGAGTGGGGACAATTCTACCGCTATAACTATGTTACGTTTGATTTCACTTCCGTCAGAGAACGTGGCACCTATTTCATCAGGTACGGCAATGAGAAGTCGAATGTTTTTCCGATCGATACTCATGTATACGACAATGTGTGGCATCAGACCCTTGACGTCTGGTTTCCCGTACAGATGGATCACATGTTTGTGAGAGATGCGTACAGGGTTTGGCATGGGGTGCCGTTCCTCGACGATGCACGCCAGGCGCCGCCCAATAACAACCACTTCGACGGGCACGGGATGGGGCCGACCACCGACACACGCTATAAACCGGGTCAGCATATCCCCGGATTGAACGTCGGTGGCTGGTTCGACGCCGGTGATTACGATATCGAGGAGCCGTCTCAGTGCGAGGCCATCTCCGGCCTGGCAGCCACATGGGAAGCTTTCAAGCCGAAGCTGGATGAAACCTACATCAACGAAAAGACTCGTTACGTGGATATTCATCATCCTGACGGAAAACCGGACATCCTCCAGCAAATAGTTCATGGAATCCTCCAGCAGATCGGTCAGCAAAAGGCCTTTGGTCGTGCGATCCGGGCAATATCGGAAGCTCATCTTTATCAATACGACCAGCTCGGAGATGCCGCTCAGGTAACGGATAACAAAATCTACACTCCGAGACTGAAACCGTACCAGGTCCAGGGGGATTCGAGCGGGACACCGGACGACCGATGGGCTTTCACAAATGATGTGCCGGCTGTCAATTATATGTCGATAGCCGCTCTTGCAGCGGCAAGCCGTGCTCTTAAAGGGTATAACGATTCGCTCGCAACGGAATGCCTGAATGTCGCCGAACAATCATGGGCCAGGCAACAAAAAGATACAGTTGGAACCGGAAACAGACGGCGTAGGTCCTTTCAAAAGTATGCGGAGATGCCGGCCGATCTTCAGTTGTTCATTGCAACAAAGAAGGATCAGTACGGGGATCGTTTCAAAAAGTTCATCTGGCCGGCGCTTGACAGATCCGTTGACAGAACTATAAAGCTGGCACTTCAGGCGATTCCGTATTTCGGCAATGATTACAAGAGGAAGCTGGAACCTTATGTAAAGCAATTTAAAAAGCACGATAATGATCTGCTTACGAAAAACCCGTATGGTGTCCCGATTAGTACCGGAGGCTGGGGAGGAAATAGCGGCGTGGTAAACTGGGCCATCACAAATTATTACGCACATAAGGCTTTTCCCGAAATAGTCGGTCGGGAATACACTATTCGGGGAATCGATTATCTCTTCGGGTGCCATCCGTATTCGAACACTTCATTTGTTTCCAGTGTCGGTGTACATTCGAAAGAGCGTTTTTACAGCAACAACAGGGCGGATCTTTCCTTCATTGCGGGCGGAGTCGTACCGGGCATTCTTGTCCTGCCTCCCGACTTTCCGGAAAACATGGATGCGTGGCCGTTCCTGTGGGGCGAGAACGAAAGCGTAATGGGAATAACCGGGCAATACATATTTCTGTCCAACGCAGTGGGAGATCTGGTACGCGAAGGTATCGCCAGATAGATTATATGAACTACAAGGTTCTCCTCCGGTGGACTGCATTATTTAAACCTGTGTGGACATTAATTGCCAAAGCAGGTATTGCGGGAAGTGACTGTGCGGCAGGCCAATGCAGCTTGTATTATTATAATAAATATAAGATGATCTATCCTCCTGTAAGAAAGGATTTTCAGCAAACGGGTATTGCTTCGTTATTGCCCGAAAAATGGCTGACTGCTATTTCTAGTGAATTACATGATGATAATCATACAATAAATAGATTATAGGAGGGTGAGAATGAGATTCAGGCTTATAATATTTCTGTTGATTGGATTATTCTTAACGTACACAAAAGTTTTTGCACAAAAGCCAGATCCGAATTTTTACATTTTCATATGCTTTGGACAGTCAAATATGGAGGGTTTTCCGGGAGTTGAACAACAGGACAAGGTGAACGTGGATGATCGTTTCAAGGTACTGGCGGCGGTTGATTTTCCGAAGATGGACCGAACAAAAGGGCACTGGTATACCGCCATTCCTCCGCTGTGCCGTCCCTCCACTGGTCTTTGTCCTGCCGATTATTTTGGCAGGACTATGGTCGCCAACCTGCCCGGAAACATCAGAGTAGGCGTTGTGAATGTTGCTGTGGCCGGTAGCAAAATTGAATTGTTCATGAAGGACAAGTATAAGGCGTATGCTGCAACAGCTCCTTCGTGGATGAAAAATATCATCAGGAAGTACGACGGAGATCCTTATCAGTATCTTGTTAACATGGCAAAACTGGCACAGGAATATGGCGTCATCAAAGGGATTTTGCTGCATCAGGGAGAGTCAAATAATGGAGATAAAGATTGGCCGAAGAAGGTTAAACGTGTTTACGACAACTTAGTCAAGGACTTGAATCTCAATCCTAAAGAAGTGCCGCTGCTCGCAGGAGAAGTCGTGAATGCCGACGAACAGGGTGCTTGTGCGGGCATGAATAAAATTATCGACCAACTGCCGAAAACCATTCCCAATTCATACGTCATTTCTTCTGCCTACTGCCCGTCCAGATCGCCAAAGCATTTGCATTTTACTCCGGCGGGTTACAGAAAGCTTGGAACCCGGTATGCAGTAAAGATGCTCTCTCTTATGGGTTATAAGGTAACCGAGCCCGATTCAGTGCAAACTCCCGGATGAAACCAATTAAATGATATGTCAACATTGAAATACACAGCATCGAACGGTTTTGAATCATTGAAAGTATCAAAATGAAAACTATCGTTTTAGAAAAACCAGGTAAATTTAAGCTGATGGAAAAGGAATATGATCTCAATCCATCACCTGATGAGGTACTGTTGAAAGTTCACAGAATAGGTATTTGTGGGACAGATTTACACGCTTTCAAAGGGGACCAGCCGTTTTTTTCTTTTCCGCGGATATTAGGTCATGAACTAGGTTTGGAAATAGTGAAAACCGGGGAAAATGTTAGCGGCCTTAAGGCAGGAGATAAATGTACCATCGAACCCTATAAAACGACTAATCCGGCAGACCAGGCTGTGCGAAGAAGAAAAACCAACTGTGCTGAGAATATTTCAGTTTTCGGGGTTCACGAGGATGGCGGAATGAGAGAGTTTTTTAAATATCCCGCCAGTTACATTCATACGTCTTCGGCATTAACCTATGATCAACTTGCCCTTGTCGAGCCTCTTGGTATCGGATGCCACGCCGTGAACCGGGCAGGCGTCGGCGAATCTGATACCGTACTCGTAATTGGAACGGGTCCCATCGGGTTAGCAACAATACAATCCGCCAAATCAAAAGGCGGCAAAGTCGTTGCGCTTGAAATGGATCTGAACAGGATTGATTTCTGCCGTAATGTATTGGGTATCCATTGCATAAATGTTTTGGACGGAGATCCGGTGAATAATATTCGTAAAAATTTTGATGGTGATTTGCCGACTGTGGTATTTGATGCCACCGGTTATAAAAAATCGATGTCTAAATCCTTCGAATATGTAGCTCATGGCGGCATCCTGGTGTTCATCGGGCTTTTTCAGGGCGATTTGTGTTTCCATGATCCGTATTTCCATAAAAAGGAGCTTACATTAATGTCCAGCCGTAATGCGTTGCGATCCGATTTTGATGAGATAATAAACGCAGTAGAAACGGGAAAGATAGACACTTCACCATGGATTACACACCGATCTAAATTTGGTGATGTAATTAAAAACTTTAATTCATGGATAAAACCCGATTCAAGAGTGATTAAGGCTATGGTAGAATTAAATTGAGATCATGGACACAAACGATACCATTAATCATCACAGATAAATAAAAATAATATGATGAGAAAAGCGATTTTCATTATCGTCATTACGTTGTTTTTCATATCATGCTCTTCCCGGAAAAATGAGTATGATATAGAAAGTCCGAATGGGCAGCTAACGGCCGTTTTTTCGATGATATCCGACCACGGGGCTTTCTACAAGATTGAAAAGCAGGGCTCGGTGGTCCTGGAATCTTCCCATCTGGGACTCGTCAGAAATGATGGCGATTTTTCCAAAAATCTCACCTTACAATCTGTCACGGATGTAACGCCCGTCAGCGAGGCCTATTCGATGAAAACGGGAAAGCGGAGTAATCGTACCTACAAAGCTGAGGAACGTACTTTTCACCTTACCAATGCCAAAGGAGACAGCATGGATATCGTCTTCCGGGTCTCCAACGACGGGGTAGCCTTCCGGTATCGTTTTCCGGGAAAAAGTGACAGTGTAAAGCAAATAGAAGAGGAGACCACTACCTTTAATTTTCCGGACAGCGCACATGCCTGGTTACAGCCGATGGACAACGCCAAAACCGGTTATGACCATACCAATCCGTCCTATGAGGAAGATTACCTGCAGGATATCCGGGTTGAAAAACCTTCTCCTAACCGCGCAGGCTGGGTATTTCCGGCCCTGTTTAAATCCGGGTCGAATTGGGTGGCGATTACGGAGGCCGCGCTTGACAGCACCTGGTGCGGATCGCGGCTCCGGCAAAATTCGCCGGACGGGGAATATCAGATCGGCTTTCCTCAAAAACAGGAAGTATTTCCCGGAGGCGGCTATAAACCTGAGTCCACACTTCCGTGGACTTCCCCCTGGCGCATCATTACGGTCGGGAGTCTGGCAACACTTGTGGAATCGACACTGGGTACAAATCTGGCAAAGCCGGCCGTTTCGATGGATTCTTCGTTTATCAAACCGGGGCGGGCCTCCTGGAGCTGGGCGCTTCTCAAAGACGGTTCGATCAATTATAAGACGCAGAAACGATTCATCGATTATGCGGCAGATATGCATTGGGAATATTGTCTGATTGATGTAAACTGGGATACGACAATCGGCTACCGGCGTATAGCTGAACTCGCAAATTATGCGGCAAAGAAGAACGTGGGACTCATTCTGTGGTATAATTCCTCGGGAAGCTGGAATACCACTACCTATCATCCCAAAAGCAAATTACTGACTCATGCCGACCGGGTGAAGGAGTTCGGCCGGCTCGAAAAGATGGGAATCAAAGGAATCAAAGTGGATTTCTTTGGCGGTGACGGGCAGTCGATGATCAAATACTACCTGGATATTCTCAAAGATGCCGCCGCCTTTCATCTGCTGGTGAATTTTCATGGAGCCACGCTTCCGCGGGGATGGGAACGCACCTGGCCCAACCTGATGACCATGGAGGCCGTGCGCGGGTTCGAATATATCACCTTCACCCAGGCGGATGCCGACCGCGAAGCCACTCATTGTGCCATGCTTCCATTCACACGTAATTTATTCGACCCCATGGACTTCACTCCGATGTGCTTATACAAAATCCCGCGTATTCAACGGAAGACCACCAATGGTTTTGAACTGGCTCTTCCGGTGATATTCACTTCGGGGATCCAGCATTTCGCCGCCACCCCAAAGGGTATGTCGCATGTGCCGGGCTATGTGAAGGATTTCCTCCGGAAAGTACCGGTTCACTGGGATGACACCCGTTTTGTGGCCGGATATCCCGGAAAACTGGTGGTTCTCGCCAGGAGATCGGGCAGGCTCTGGTATCTGGCTGGCATTAACGGAGAGGATACTCCTAAAAAAATCACGATGAATCTTCCTTTTCTGCAAACCGGCGCACATGGAATGCTGATCACGGATGGAAAAGCTCCATTTTCTTTCAGCGAAAAGAACGTGGCACTGGCAGACGATCATAAAATGAATATTCGTCTGAAAGGGAACGGTGGATTCGTTATCGTGTGGAAAATGAAGCAAATGTGATGATGGGGAACTTGAGTTCCGAAGTTTTAATCAGATAAAAAAAGTTATAAGCCGATCATCTGTCTGGTATTTCTTGTAGTGAGCTGAAATACGTCGGGCAGTTATGATAGAACCTGATAAAAAGGTATCTTTGCCCCTGCTGTTTTAAACTGATAAATAAGCTCTTTAGATTAGTATAGCTTGTTAAGCTTTTGGATCGTTGGAAAGTAATGAAAACCTGTGCTTAATTGTGAATCGGATACTATTCTGAAAAACGGATTTGATTTTGCACGTAGGGTTTACATGCAACCGTTATCACACGTGTAGAATGGATACGGAAGAAGACTATACCAATAAAAACTCATCTCATAAACAGAATCAGGAATCTGCAAAGCCGCCGATGGAAAGAGGGGCCGGCTTGGTGGAGGGTTCTTATAAGGCATATTCGCCTCAGAAGCACGGGCCGGTAAGCAAGCGAATCTATTTTCTTTCTTTGCAGGCCATCTTCAATGCCGTTATTATTGGTTTCATTGCCAAAGGCATGATCCTCCTGATTTATTTCTTTACCAATATTGCCTTCAACGGCCATCTTTCTTTTGCGCCTGCATCGCCTTCGCTGGGGCACGTAGGTTACTTTGTATTTATTATTCCCGTTATCGGTGCCGTGGTTGTCGGCCTGATGGCGCGATATGGTTCGCCAAATATCCGTGGACATGGTTTTCCGGAAACGATTGAGAAGATATTGAGGAACGAAAGCCGTATTGCTCCTAAACTAACCATTCTCAAGCCCATATCGGCAGCCATTGCCATAGGAACAGGCGGGGCGTTTGGAGCAGAAGGTCCTATTATTGCCACAGGTGGTGCTTTTGGCTCGGTAGCCGGACAGATGATGAGGATCACGGCTAATGAGCGCAAAATCATGCTGACTGCCGGCTCGTGTGCCGGAGTAGCCGCCATTTTCGGGAGTCCTGTGGCAGGTATCCTGATGGCCATAGAGCTGCTTTTGTTTGAATATTCCCCCCGCTCTATTGTGCCGGTAGCCCTTTCCTGCACCACAGCTGCTGCCATGCACATACTCCTGTTTGGAAAGCAGCCTGTTTTTGCGATGCCTCCTATTCCCGAACCCACCAGCCTGGCATTGGCCATCTATGTGATTATGGGATTTATTCTGGGTATTGCTGGTGTATATGCTTCTAAAAGTGTGTACGCAATAGAGGATTTCTTTGCTTCCACGTTCAAGGGAATACATTGGATGTGGTGGCCGGCTATTGGGGCAATAGTTGTCGGAAGCGTTGGTTTCTTTGCACCGGATACCATGGGAGTGGGATATGACAACATCCGGAATCTGCTTGGGGGTAATGTGCCGTTATATACTCTCCTGGGACTGTCATTTTTAAAATTTATTTCCTGGTCGGTTTATCTGGGCAGCGGTACATCGGGTTCTACTATGGCACCTTTGTTTACGATCGGAGGAGCACTAGGCGCCTTATTGGGATTTATTATTCTGCACATATTTCCAGACAGTGAAATCAACACGGCTACCTGTGCTCTTATAGGCATGGCGGCAACTTTCGCCGGGGCCTCCAGAGCTATTCTTACCGCCATTGTATTTGCCTTTGAAACTACTTCACAGACGCACGGTTTGCTCCCATTGGTTGGGGCATGCACATCCGCTTACCTGATCTCCTCCTTCTTGGCAAAAGGCGGCACATTATACACGGAAAAAGTAGAGCGGCTCGGTATTCATACCCCAATAGCTTTCGAGGCCGACATCCTTCAGAAGTTGCTTGTCAAAGACGTGTTGGGGAAGGAAATTAATGTGCTGAGCGTCGCTAATACCATTGGTGACGCCCGGGAATGGATAAAAAAAAATGCAGATGATGAAGAAAATACGGCATTTGTTGTGGTCAATAAGGAAGAACGACTCATTGGAATCGTGAAACGAAAAGATATCTTCACAAAAAAGCATGATGTCAATGCACCTATCTCGACACTGATTAATGAGGATGTTGTATTTATTTATCCTGATAATGAATTGAGTACAGCTGTGGATATTATGGATAAATATCAAACAGATGTCCTGCCAGTAGTGAGTCGGCTGAAGGAGCAAAGGGTGATCGGCGTGTTGACACATAAAAATATTTTTGCGGCTTATCACAAACGACGTAACGAAGATGAGATTTACCTGAAAGCCATTTCTATAAAACAAAAAGGTATCCGTATCATCCTTCGGGGCAGACAAATGCTTGGATGGGAAAGAGAAAAAAGGTAATGGGCAAAGAGGAACTTTTTTAGTAAGGTGGTTTTTAAGTCAATAAACCATGTTTCACGTGTTAGGATCATATAAAATTGCAATAAAGAAAGCCGGCTTTTCGAAATACATTCTGAGATGATCAAATTATCAGGATGAATAATAATCATCTAAAACTGTCTGAATAATGTTTTCACATTCTCATCTTTTTTATGCTTTTCTGGTGGGTATCCTGTTGGGCAGCTGTCCGGGTTTATGTAATGCGCAGGAAAATCCTGCCGGGACGGATACGGCACGTATAACGATTGATTTGTCTCACAAAACAGGCGTCATGAGTCCCGTGTGGGCTTATTTTGGTTATGATGAACCGAATTACACCCATATGAAAAATGGCAGAAAACTGCTTACCGAACTGTCGGAGTTGAGTGCGGTGCCGGTACATGTCCGCGCTCATAACCTGTTAAATACCGGCAACGGAACGGCGTCTTTGAAATGGGGTTCCACAAACGTCTATACCGAAGACAGCAGTGGAAAGCCGGTGTACGACTGGAAAATCATGGACAGGATTTTTGACACGTGGATTCAGCGCGGCATTCATCCATATGTTGAGATAGGATTCACCCCGAAGGCTCTTTCCACTCACCCCGACCCGTACAAGCATCACTGGCAACCCGGAGATCCGTACAAGGAAATTTACACTGGATGGTCGTATCCTCCGAAAGATTATAAGAAATGGGCGGATTTGATTTTCCATTGGGTTCGTCATTGCGTGGGTCGTTATGGAAAGGATGTAGTTCGTAACTGGCAGTGGGAGGTTTGGAACGAGCCCAATATCGGGTACTGGCAGGGTACGGAAAAGGAATATTTCAAGTTGTATGATTACACAGTGGATGCGGTGAAGCGTGCACTTCCCGAAGCAAAAGTAGGCGGACCGGCAACCACGGGTCCGCGGTGGGATGAGGCAGCTAAGTACTTGCGCGACTTTCTAAAACATTGCCTGGACGGGAAAAATTATGCGACAGGGAAAACAGGGGCACCCCTCGATTTCATCTCCTTTCATGCAAAAGGAAGCCCTAAAATGGTGAACGGGCATCGCAGGATGGGCATTGCACCCGAGCTTCGAGATGTGGAAACCGGTTTTAGGATTGTGAGTTCTTTCCCCCGGTTCAGACACCTCCCGGTCGTTATTTCGGAAGCCGATCCGGATGGCTGCGCAGCTTGTGAAGCTAAATTATATCCACAATACGGGTACCGCAACACGGCACAGTATGCCAGCTATACGGCTGCCGCTTTTTCCCGTATTTATAAACTGGCGCAACGTTCCGACATCAATTTGCGCGGAATTTTAAGCTGGTCGTTTGAATTTGAAGAAGCACCGCTGTTTATCGGGTTTCGTGACCTTGCTACTCAGGGGATTGACAAACCGGTATTAAACGTATTTCGCATGTTCGGCATGATGCAGGGAAGCTTCGTACAGGCGGAAGATCCCTGGGAGATAAAGACCGACAGCATTCTGGAGAATGGCGTCCATGGCAGCCATCCCGATATAGGCGTCATGGCCACGAAAAATGATCATTCTGCTTCGATTATGATCTGGAATTATGATGATGACGCCCTCCCCGCACCCCCGGCAAAAATAACGGTGAAAGTGAATCATCTTCCCGAAAATCCGGTTCTGTTACAGCAATACCGGATCGACAAAAACCACAGCAACGCGTATCAAAAATGGATTGCAATGGGAAAGCCAAAGCAGGTATCCGCCGAACAATACAAAGTATTGGAACGGGCGGGTCAGCTGCAAGAAAAGGGTTCGCCTGAATGGATGAAAGCGGCGGGCGGGAATGCGATTATCGAACTGACACTGCCGCGCCAGGGAGTTTCCCTGCTGAAATTATCATGGTGAAGATTATCAGTTTAATTTTTAATACCTTATTCGGTTAAATTTCAATGAAAAGGTCATTACGACGTGAGATATTTTGTGCTGTTCCGGAAAAGAAACTTGTATAAAGCTTTATGGGGGATTTTGCAGACTCGTTCTTTTGCCTTCCGGGGTGATTCTCCGGCTGGCCGGGCTTTCCTGCAGGTACCCGATCCAAATGAAAAACAACACCGTTTTTATCTCCTTTTTTAAAGACTTTTGTTAATCTATCGCTGTTAAATTATGCAGACAACATTCGAGAATACGCAAAAAAAGAAAGGGCATTTTTACGATAATCATATAAAACATTTCATTGCCAGCGATTGTATCATCTTTGGATTTGACCAGAAGGAACTCAAGATCCTACTGATTAAAAGAGGGTTCGAACCCGAAAGAGGCAAATGGTCACTGATGGGAGGATTCGTCGGAGCAGGTGAGAGTCTTGATGAAGCCGCTGCCCGGATACTTTTCAGGCTGACCGGCCTCAGGAATGTTTATATGGAACAGCTATATGCTTATGGAGAAGTGGATCGTGATCCCGTGGCCAGGACCATCTCCGTGGCTTACTACGCCCTGATTCGTACGGACAGCTATGAGAAAGCACTGGCTGAGAAATATAACGCGAAATGGTTCGCCGTCTCAAAAAGACCGCCGCTGATTTTTGACCACGACGAAATGGTGGAGAAGGCCCTGGCACGGCTGCGCAGGAAAACCCGGACTCAGCCTATCGGCTTCGAACTGCTTCCCGAAAAATTTACCATGCCCCAGCTACGGCATCTTTATGAAGCCATTAACGACACCAGCCACGACCGGCGCAACTTCAGTAAAAAGATTCGCTCTATGAAATGGATCGTCAGGCTTGATGAAAAGGATAAATCCACTTCAAAAAAAGGAGCTTATTATTACCGGTTTGACCGGGATATTTACCAGGATTTACTGGCGGACGGTTTTAGTTTCCAGTTGTAAAGAAGATTTCACTCTGGAAAGTCAACAGATACGGAAATAGCCGCCAAAGCACCAGGCCACAAAAAAAGCAATGTTATTACAATCGTGATCCTTATTTCTTGTGCCTTTGGAGCTTTGCCTGCAGAACTCCTTTGGAGAAAAAAGCGGCTTTTCAGAATGAATCCAAAGAAGATTCCGAAAAGCAGGAGGTTTTATTTTACAATATGGGACGAAAGTGTAGTCCCTGAATAATGAGAAGATCTCCCACAAAAATCCCCTCTGTCATCGTATCTTCTACAATTAATGTTAATGTAGGATTTGTTTTATTTGTTTTATGTGTATATAATACACATAAAATTTTTATAGTCCGTAAAGGACTTTTTTTAATTCAGGGATTAGACAGAGCATGGAAAGAGGAAAAATATTAGTCACCGGGGGGGCCGGTTATATCGGGTCACATACGGTACGGCTGCTGTCGGAGCAGGGGTTTTCTCTCGTTGTGCTTGATAACCTGGTGTACGGACACCGGGAGGCCGTTCAGTGGCCGGGTGTGACCCTGATTGAGGGAGATTTGAAGGATAAGGAACTGGCCGGACGTATTTTTTCGGAAAATGATATCAAAGCGGTTCTCCATTTTGCCGCTTATGCGTATGTAGGTGAATCGGTTGCAAATCCTGAAAAATATTATCAGAACAATGTGGCCGCTCCTCTGGGTTTATTGCAGGTGATGAGGGAACATGATTGCAGAAAATTCATCTTTTCATCGACCTGCGCCACTTACGGAAATCCGGAATATTTACCCATTGATGAGCGACACCCGCAGCGCCCGATCAATCCATACGGCAAAAGCAAGCTGATGCTGGAAACCGTATTAAAAGATTATGCCGCAGCTTATGATTTCAGATATGTTTTTTTGCGCTATTTTAATGCGGCCGGCGCTTCCCCCGACGGAAGGATAGGTGAAGACCATGATCCGGAAACACACCTTATTCCACTGATTCTCGATGTTGCAGCGGGCGACCGGGAGAGCATTACCGTGTTTGGAACGGATTACGATACCCCCGATGGTTCCGCCATCCGTGATTATATTCACGTTGTGGATCTGGCACAGGCGCATCTCCTTGCGCTAAAACGCCTTGAAGTAGGTGGAGAATCATTGATATGCAATCTTGGAACAGGCCTCGGAAGTTCGGTGCTCGATGTTATCGGGGCCGCTAAAAAGGTGACCGGAAAAGATATTTCCGTAAAATACGGCAGCCGGCGGGCGGGTGATCCTCCTCGTCTGGTGGCCGACCCTGCATTCGCTGAAGAAGCGTTGAACTGGAAAGCGGAATTCAGGAAAATCGATCAGATTGTTGCCTCAGCCTGGAAATGGAAAAGCGGTCCGAATAATGGACACTACATCTCAAAAAAGAAGTAAATGAGTAAGTATTCGATCGGCATGGATTTCGGTACCAATTCGTGCCGGGCTGTTATCGTCGACATAAGTAACGGAAAAGAGCTGGCAAATCACGTATTTGGCTATCGATCGGGAGAGGCGGGTGTTATTACCGATCCCGGAGATCCGAATCTGGCAAGGCAGAACCCGGCCGATTACCTGGAGGGCATAGAGGTCTCAATAAAGGAAGCCATAAAAAAAGCAACGGCTCTGGATAATGAATTCTCGCCGGATGACATAATCGGTATCGGTGTCGACACAACAGGAAGCAGCCCTGTACCGGTAGACCGTGAAGGACAGCCCCTTTCTTTTCAGGAGGAATTTAAAGACGTACCCGCAGCAATGGTATGGCTGTGGAAGGATCATACCGGCTTTTCGGAAGCAAAGCTGATCACGGAAACGGCCGCCCGGATTCGGCCGGAGTATCTGGCGAAGATCGGGGGCGTATATTCATCGGAATGGTTCTGGAGCAAGATACTGCATTGCAAGGCCGAGAATCCTGAAGTATTCAATGCTGCCTTCAGTTTTGTGGAGATATGCGACTGGATTCCGGCCGTCCTGACAGGCGATACAGATCCCGGCCGGATCAAAAGAAGCATTTGCGCCGCCGGCCATAAAGCCATGTATAACGAGCAATGGGGCGGGTTACCCGACGAGGAATTCCTCGAAACGCTGTCTCCGGAACTGGGCCGTTTGCGCAGGAGACTAACATTCAGGGCGCTGACCACAGACGAAAAGGCGGGATGCTTATCCGCAGAATGGGCCGGCAGATTGGGGCTGTCAACAAAAGTGTCTGTGGCCGTAGGCGCGTTTGACGCCCATACAGGAGCGGTAGGTGCCGGGATCGGGGCCGGTACCCTGGTGAAAATATTGGGCACGAGCACATGCGACATCATGATTCATCCCGGAGATGAAGAACTTGCCGATATTCCGGGGGTCTGCGGTATTGTAGACGGATCCGTCATCCGGGGTTATTACGGGATCGAAGCCGGACAATCGGCAGTAGGCGATATTTTTCTGTGGTTTGTGAATCAGCTTGTACCCGATAAGTACGGAAGTACCGTTGAAGAGAAATTTCTGAATCTTGAAAAGAAGGCCGGAAGCCTGAAACCGGGAGAGACCGGCCTGCTCGCTCTCGACTGGAATAACGGTAACCGGACGATCCTGGTCGATGTACGGCTGACAGGACTCATACTTGGTCAGACGCTCCATACACAGGCTCATGAAATCTACCGTGCATTGATTGAGGCCACGGCATTCGGCGCCCTTGCCATCATCGATCGTATTGAAGAAAACGGCGTGAAGATTAGCGAGGTAGTAAACTGCGGCGGACTGGCGATCAAGAATCCGTTATTGATGCAGATTTATGCCGATGTAATGAACCGCCCGATGAAAGTATCGAGGAGTGAGCAAACACCTGCCCTTGGATCTGCTATTTTCGCGGCTGTTGCAGCCGGAGAGGAGGCCGGCGGTCATAAAGACGTAAGCAGCGCTCAAAAGGTAATGACCGGCATAGATAAAACCTACGAACCCATTCCGGAGAATCATTCCGTATACAAGAAGCTTTACAAGCTCTACAGGCAGGTGCACGACGCTTTCGGCATGGAAAAACAGTCGCTTGATCTGTATAATGTAATGAAAGATCTGCTGGATATAAGAGACAAAATGCGCAAGGAGAGCGGATGTTAGAAGAATTGAAAGAAAAGGTATTTGAAGCGAACCTGTCCCTTGAAAAATACGGACTGGTGACCCTCACATGGGGAAATGTCAGCGGCATAAGCCGTGCGGACGGGCTGGTTGTAATAAAACCGAGCGGCGTTGAATACAGCAAAATGAAACCCGGAGATATGGTGGTCGTTGATCTGGCCGGCAGGATCATCGAAGGAAACCTGAAGCCTTCGTCGGATACGCCGACCCATATCGAGATATATAAAGCCTTTACCGATATCGGCGGCATCACGCACACGCACAGCGAATACGCCACAATTTTTGCACAGGCCATCACCGAAATACCCTGTTTCGGTACCACTCACGCCGATCATTTCGACGGCGTCATCCCCGTCACGAGGCTGCTGACAGAGGAAGAGGTGAATGAAGATTATGAAGGAAACACAGGCAAAATAATAATCGAGCGATTCAGGAACCTGGATCCGGTTTCGATGCCTGCGGTGCTGGTTGCCGGCCATGCTCCCTTTGCATGGGGCAGGAATCCGGACGATTCCGTAAAAAACAGCCTTGTCCTCGAAAGGGTTGCAAAGATGGCGTTGAACAGCCTGAAGCTGAATCCGGAACTGAAGAGCCTGCCTGACTACATCCTGAAGAAGCACTACCTGCGCAAGCACGGTCCGAATGCATACTACGGGCAGTCGCAGGCCGGCCGGCATAAATAGTTTTTAAATATGAGAATGAATAACGTGAAGAATTCACAAAGGAAAAGCAAATGATTGATTTGAAAAAGCGTGAAGTATGGTTTGTTACAGGAAGCCAGCACCTTTATGGGGACGAGGCGTTGCAGAAAGTAGCAGAACATTCACAGGAAATCGTGAGAGGACTATCGCGCTCAGCCATAATACCTGTAACGGTAGAATTCAAACAGGTACTGACCACCCCTGAAGCAATATATGACCTTTGTCTTGAAGCCAATCATTCAAAAGACTGCATTGGGTTAATCGTCTGGATGCACACGTTTTCACCGGCCAGGATGTGGATCGCCGGCCTGAAGACACTGCAAAAACCGTTCGCACATTTACACACCCAATATAACAGGGATATCCCATGGGATCAGATTGATATGGATTTTATGAATCTGAATCAATCGGCCCACGGCGGCAGAGAGTTCGGCTACATTTGTACGAGAATGAACAAGAGCCGCAAGGTCATTGTGGGGCACTGGCAGGATGAAGAGGTCCATGAGAAGCTGGCCGTATGGATGAGAGCCGCCTGTGCCTGGCAGGATGCCCAGGGTGGAAAGATCGCAAGGTTTGGCGATAACATGCGTGAAGTTGCTGTAACAGAAGGAGATAAGGTCGGGGCACAGATCCGGTTCGGCTATTCGGTCAAAGGATACGGGGTAGGCGATCTCGTCGAATATGTTAACTCGTCGGAAGATGCCGCGATCAGCCGGCTCGTTTCGGAGTATGAGGAGAAGTATAATGTGAACCCCATTTTGCAGAAAGGCGGTGAAAAGCATTCGTCGCTTCGTGAAGCGGCAAAGATTGAACTGGGAATTAAGGCCTTCCTCAAGACAGAAGGTTTTAAAGGATTTACAACTACTTTTGAGGATCTTCACGGCCTGAGCCAGTTGCCGGGCCTCTCTGTACAACGCCTGATGGATGAAGGATATGGTTTTGGTGCGGAAGGAGACTGGAAGACCGCCGCACTGGTGAGAGCCATGAAAGTAATGGCGACAGGGCTGAAAGGGGGCACCTCTTTTATGGAGGATTATACGTATCACCTCAATCCCGGCAATGGGGGAATGAAAGTCCTTGGCGCACATATGCTGGAGATCTGCGAATCCATCGCCGACGGCAGACCTGATCTTGACATCAAACCATTAGCCATCGGAGGCAAAGCCGATCCTCCCAGACTGGTGTTTAACGTGGCGCCGGGCAAAGCAATCAATGCCTCGGTAATCGACATGGGAGGTCGCTTCCGGATGATCGTAAATGAGGTTGAGGTGGTTGCCCACGACGCACCCCTGCCGAAGTTGCCGGTAGCCCGCGTGCTTTGGCGGCCGGACCCGGATTTGTCCGTTGCCGCCGGGGCATGGATCCTTGCCGGAGGCGCCCATCATACAGGATTCAGTAAAGCTCTTACCTCCGAATACCTCGAAGATTTTGCAGAAATGGCGGGAATTGAATTTCTGCTTATCGATAAGCATACCACGATTTCCGAATTCAAGAAAGAGCTCCGCTGGAACGATGGCTATTATTCATTAAACAGGGCACTTTGATTATACCTGCCTGGATCCGTCATGAAAAAGGTCGCTCTTACAGGTATAAGAAAATTTGAAATCGTAGAGGCCGATGTTCCGGAAATAAAAAACGAGGGAGATGTCCTTCTGAAGATGGACACGGTTGGGGTATGCGGCTCTGATATACACTATTACAACGAAGGCAAAATAGGCGGTCAGATCATCAGATTTCCGTTTACCATCGGGCATGAAGGTTCGGCTACGGTAGTGGAGACAGGTAAGAAGGTAAAAAAGGTAAAGACGGGAGATCTTGTTGCTATCGAGCCTGCGGTTTCATGTCACCATTGTCCGCAATGCCTGAGCGGGCGGGAGCACACCTGCCTGCATTTGAAATTCCTGGGTGCTCCGGGGCAACTGGATGGCTGCCTGTCGGAATACATCACGATGCCCGCGGAAAATTGCTATCCCGTTCCTGCAAATATGACCGGAGAAAAGGCGGCCCTGGTTGAACCTCTTTCTATTGGTTACTACGCAGTGAGCTTCCTGGAGAATATGAAGGAGATAGAATCCGCCGCCATTCTGGGAGTGGGACCAATAGGAATGGGAGTTCTTTTGTTCCTCCGAAACAAGGGAGTGAAAGAAGTATACGTCACCGATAAACTGGATTACAGGCTTTCGGCAGCAAAAGCGGCAGGCGCCGTACGTGTCGAAAATCCCCTGAAGACAGATATCGTTTCGTCATTCCGGACTCACAACCCCGGGCTGTTTGATGTCGTTTTCGAATGTTGCGGCCGGCAGGAGGCGCTTGACCAGGCGATAGAACTATTGAAGCCCGGCGGCACTCTTTTAATAGTGGGCATCCCCTCGGAAGAGCGGGTATCGTTTGATATCAGCCGGCTG
>CAZNHE010000034.1:0-27359 GCA_964572735.1 uncultured Chitinophagales bacterium
GTGCTCGTGCTCGTGCTCGTGCTCGTGCTCGTGCTCGTGCTCGTGCTCGTGCTCGGTAGTCTGACTCCCACAAAAAATCTCATTAATAGAAGACGCTGATAATAGAAACTTCCCCAAAAATAGTCGCTTCCATGACGAGCGTCCCGGTTGCCGGGCCGCCCGCCTTGATTTCTATTCAGAACCGGCCGCAGGTAACGGTGGGTGTGCCGGAAAAAGTAGCCGGAAGGGAAAAACCGGATACTAAAATTGAGTTACTTGAATCTATCCAAAAAACCTCCTGCTCAAATCCTAAACAATTCCCAAACTTTAAATTCAAAACAAATCATTTATATATTTGATTATACTTAGTGTAAACAACAGATTTTGTATTTTGAATTTGTTTAGATTTTAGAGATTCGGAATTAGAGTTTCCTCCCAATAACCTCATCCAATGGTTTCCATTTCAGGCCGAAGGCATCAGCCACATCCTTATATACGATTTCTCCGTTTATGATATTCATCCCCTGTGCAAGCTCCGGGTTTTCGGAAGCGGCCTGCTGCCATCCTTTATCGGCAATCTGCAGGGCATAGGGAAGCGTCACGTTGGTTAGTCCCAGCGTGGAAGTGAACGGAACGGCGCCCGGCATGTTGGCCACACAATAGTGAACGATTTCGTCGACCGTGAAAACCGGATCGTCGTGGGTGGTCGGGTGCGCGGTTTCGATGCATCCGCCCTGATCAATGGCCACATCCACGATTACCGATCCCAGCTGCATGAGGCGGAGCATATCCCTGGTGATCAGGTGAGGCGCCTTGGCTCCGTGGACCAGTACGGCTCCGATCACCAGGTCACAGGAGGGAAGGATCTCCCGGATCCGGTGTTCCGACGAGGTGAGGGTAGTCACGTTACGGGGCATAAAATCGTCAAGCTGGCGGAGGCGAACCACATCGATGTCCATGATCGTCACATTGGCGCCCATGCCTGCGGCGATCTTCGCGGCATTGACTCCCACAATGCCGCCACCCAATACCAGCACATTGGCCGGCCTCACGCCGGGAATGCCTGCCAGAAGTATGCCGCGCCCTTCCTGGGGCTTCTCGAGAAACCGTGCTCCCACCTGGACCGACATGCGTCCGGCCACTTCACTCATCGGTATTAAAAGAGGGAGGGAATGATCCGCCCGTTCCACGGTCTCATAGGCCACAGCTACAATACCGGAATCCATAACCGCATGCGTTAGTGCTTCATCGGCGGCGAAGTGAAAGAAGGTAAACACAACCTGTTCCTCCCGCATATGGGGGTACTCAGGGGCGATGGGTTCCTTCACCTTCATAATCATTTCCGCCCGCTGCCAAACCTCGCCGGCTGTTGCGGCAACTTCCGCACCCGCATTTATATAGAGCTTGTCAGGGAAACCGCTGCCCAATCCTGCCCCGGTTTCAACAAGAACCCGGTGGCCGCGCTTTTTCATCTCAACAACGCCGGCCGGCAGGAGTGCCACGCGATTTTCCTGAGGTTTAATCTCTTTGGGGATGCCGATTAACATAGATCCGGATTGGTTGAAAAGAGCGATAAGAAAGCGTTAATAATCAATTATGACAGTATTGCTTTGTGTTGCCGGAGAAATACTTAACTAAGGATATGAGCTTCCGCAATCCGCCTTCGATCGTCGGTTTCCGGAGATCCGGCCATAGCTGAAGGCCGGGTACCGGCGGCTAAAGAATACCCCCGGCCTGACTGTTGCTAACATTCCCGGCAACAAAACATAGGAATATTTTCGAAAAGAATTGCGATTACGTATCATAGCAATTTTATCTTCAAACGTCTCGTTACAGCCGTTATAAAATTCTTGATGCATGTTACACTGATCAGGCTATGATATCACCCGAGATATTCCGTAAGGTCCGGCAGATTGAAATACGAACAAAAGGATTGGTACAGAACCTTTTTGGAGGGGAATATCAGTCGGCTTTCAAGGGCCGCGGCATGGTCTTTTCCGAAGTTCGGGAATATCAGTTTGGAGACGATATCCGCCAGATTGACTGGAACGTCACCGCCCGCAGCGGCCGCCCTCATGTGAAGATTTTTGAGGAAGAACGGGAACAGACCCTGATGCTTTGTGTGGATATTTCTCCAAGCGGTTCTTTCGGAAGCCATCACCAGAGGAAACAGGAACTGCTCGCCGAGCTGGGAGCGGTGCTCTCCTTCAGCGCTATCAATAACAGCGATAAAGTCGGGCTGCTGCTGTTCAGCGACCGTATTGAAATGGTGGTGCCTCCCAGGAAGGGCCGCAAGCACGGACTGAGGCTGATCCGCGATTTGTTTACCGCCAGGCCGGAGGGGAAAGGCACGGATGTGGCAGTAGCATTGGCCTATCTCAACAAGCTGCTTAAAAGGCGTTCCATCGTGATTCTGGCCAGCGATTTTCAGGCACCGGACTTCAGCAGGGAGCTCAAAATCACCAATAAGAAACACGATCTGGTCAATATTTTTATTGAAGATCCTCTGGAACTGGAACTGCCGGATATGGGATTGCTGCCCCTTCAGGACTCGGAGTCGGGAGAAATCGTCTGGCTCGACACTTCCAGCAAAAGGGTAAGAACCGAGTACAGGGCGCGCCGGCTGAAACGAAAGGATGAATTGCTTAAAAGCTTTCTTAATTTACAGGTTGATCATGTTGCTCTGTCAACCAACGAATCATACGTAGAACCATTGATGAATTTTTTTGAAAGACGGGCCAGGCGGTATTGATGAGACGAAAGCACCATTTTCGCAAATTTTTTCTCCTGACAGGGGCGTTATTATTCGTTACAGGGATACTAAAGGCGCAGCAGGTACAAAATTACGTACATATCGACTCACTCCGCGTCGGCGATACATTGACCTACATCATTACGGCTCACGAGAATCAGGCGTACGATAATATTCTTTTCCCTGATTCCACCGATTTCGGAAAGAATTTTATCATCCGGAGCAAGAAGCATTACAAACCATCGGCGGGATCCGATAGCCTTGTATACCATTTGCAGTTTTTCGGCCTTCGGGATACGGTGATCGCCCCTGTCCCGGTAGCATTTATTTCAGGGAATGACACGGTTGTTCGTCATGTCCTGCCGGTGCCGGTATATTTTAAGAGCGAGGTAAAAGACACGGCAAAAGCCGGTTTCAAGCCTTTAAAGCCGATTTATGACTTCTCGGGAAGTATCTGGCCGTACATCATCCTCGCCATCCTGCTTCTGATTATCGCGTACCTGGTTTACCGGTATTATCGCAGGAAAAAAATGCAGCCTCCCAAAGAGCCCGAGCCGGAGCCCGAACCGGAAATATTTATTGATCCTTTATATGAACTGCAGGAATCGCTTCGTCGTCTTCGGGAAGACCCGGATCTGCAGAACCGGGCGTTCAAGCCTTTTTATTCCCGCCTGGGAGATACCCTCCGGCAGTATTACGAACGGGTCTACAAAGTACCGGCCCTTGAGATGACTACCGGCGGGCTGATTCGCCGGCTTCGTTTCGACTCGCTCGACCGGGAGATGATGGAACATACCCGCTCGGTACTTACACAAGCCGACATGGTCAAGTTCGCCAAGCTCACACCCACACTCGACCGTGCCTATGAGGATCTGGCAACGGCGAACCGGTTTCTGGAGCGGGCCCGGCAGATAGACGGCCCGCAGGTGAACCGCGAGAGGGAGGCTTTCGAACAAAGAAAGGCTGAAAAAAGGCGCAGGCAGCTGGCTGAACAGGAGCAGGAGAGCCGGAGTGATGAAGAAGCCGTACACCCTGAAGAACCGTTACGTTAATTTGTTATGATCTGGAAAAACCCCGACTGGTTTTGGGCTCTGCTGATAATTCCCACCCTTGTTGCCCTTTTCTGGTGGCGGCATCGCAGCCGGCGGCAGCCGGCCCTGACCTACTCCGACACCAGCGACCTGAAAGGCATCGGGGGAAACTGGCGTAAATATGGAAACTGGATCGTGCTGGTTTTGCAGATGGCCGGTGTGGCATTGATTACAACGGCACTGGCACGGCCTCAGCTGGAGAATGTTCGGGTAGAACGAAGTGCCAAAGGGATAGACATCATGCTGGTGCTCGATATGTCCACCTCTATGAAGGCGGAGGATTTGAAGCCGAACCGGTTCCTGGCCGCCAAAAAAGTGGCTGCGGAATTCATCAGCAAACGAATATCCGATCGTATAGGGCTGGTGGTGTTTGCTGCAAAAAGCTTCACGGTGGTTCCGCCGACGCTCGATTATCGGCTGCTGAAAAGTCAGCTTCGGAACGTTCATATGGGCATGGTTGAAGACGGCACGGCTATTGGGATGGGTATTGCCACAGCCGTGAACCGGCTGAAGGACATGAATGCCAGGAGCAAGGTAATTATTATGCTGACTGACGGAGAAAACAATGCCGGTGAGATTGATCCCGTCACAGCTGCAGACCTGGCAAAAGCTTATGATATCAAGATATACACTATCGGTGTAGGTACCCACGGCATGGCCCCTTACCCGGTTGAGGATCCCATTTTTGGGAAACGATATCAGAATATCAAGGTGGATGTAGACGAGAAAATGCTCAAAAAGGTGGCTGCAATGACCGGAGGCGAGTATTTTCGCGCAACCAGTACAAATTCGCTGGAACAAATTTACGACCGGATCAATAAGATGGAAAAAACGAAGGTGGATGAACAGATCTTTACCGATTACAAGGACCTGTATCCCGACTACCTGCTTCCGGGCATCCTGGTTATTGTCCTTGCCTTCATTGGAGACAAGTGGGTCTTTCGCAGCGAACTCTCCTGAGAGGTCGTTTTTCAGAGGGTTTTATAAAACTGTTCCTTCAGTAAACTCCCGGTTTTATGATCCGGGAGTGATGACCATGGCGAAATATGCGAATTTAAGATCAGGAACAGGTGGGATCGGCTCTTCTTCATTTTCCGGTGATTTACGTTGGAGGAGATTCCTCCTGCAGCATCTCCGGGGTAAACCTGTTGGCAGCCCACACCCGTTCAAACGGAATACCCGCCACACGATGGACCAGTCGTACCGATTCGGCGTCGGCCGCTTCAAAGGAACAGACCATGCGCATCCGGTCTTTGGATAAGTAGCTGTGTATCCAACGGGTCTGATATTGGTTAAGACAGGGACCAAGCCGCGCAAACAGGCGGCTTATTTTCTCTTCTGTCAGCGGCTCTTCGAACATCTTTTCTGCGATTATAAATTCCATAATGGTTTACCTGAAGTGAATTTGTGATATAATTATTGGAATAATAGAATTCAGAATAAGAGATACGTTTCCATACCCCCTGGGGAGGGATACTGCTCTTCTCTCTATCCGGAATTCAGGAGTCAAAGGGCAGTGTTACGTCTGCATATTTCCAGGCTTTCTCAAAGCGTTGCTTTACTTCGGCTGCTGCCTCCGTCTTGTCTTGCGCAAGCAGACTTTGGGCAAGACCGTAGAGTGACCAGCCGTTTTCCGGGAAATTTTTAAGGTCTGTGCGGTATACCTGTTCAGCCTCCGCCGGCAGGTCCGCTCTCAGCAAGGCGGCTCCAAGCGACTGTCGTACAGGATAGAACCAGTAAGGTGGTTCCATATACGGCAGTTCTTCCTGCAGGCGCACGGCCTTCCGCAGGTGGCGGATCATCACTTCTTCATGGCCCTGCGCTCCGGCCAGTTCACCCTGTAATAAGTTGCTTGCCACGTCGATCTGGCTGGCTCCGTAGAATAAGGGGATTTCCAGCTTCCGGGCAGCCTCACTCCCGGCAATACGATTCAGTTTTTTCGCTTCCTGCGCTGCTTCATCCACATGTCCCGTACCCAGCAGGGCCAACCCCCGCCCGTAGTGCCACATAGATCTGGCATATAGTTGTTCAGCCGGCGGTTCTGGCAGATCCAGTGCCCTTTGCCATTCACCAAACCGAACCAGCGCAAACATCAGGGTCGGCCGGAGACGCTGTGCTTCAAGCCATTGGTCGGTAAGATAAGATTGAATCTTTTGGGCTGCACTGATAGCGACCTCCTTCTCTCCGCCCAGCATGGCTGCGTACCACAGAACGTGAATGTTGTGCGGATAATACAGGAGCGGGTAAAAACCCTGTGCGCGGCATTGTGTGATATAGCCCTCGTCGACAGCCACAGCGCGTTTATTAATAAGTACGGCGTCGTGGTAACGTCCCACCCCCAGATAGATATGGGAGGGCATGTGAACGAGATGTCCCGCTCCGGGCACAAGCGACTCAAGACGTTCAGCCATCGGCAGCCCTCTTTCGGGATGGACATCCTCAACAACATGAATGTAAAAGTGGTTAGCGCCCGGGTGACGGGGATTCCGTTTCAGGACGAAATCCAGGGTGGCAAGAACTTCCCTGGTGACTGCTTTCGGTTCTCCATTTTCCTTCCAGTAATCCCAGGGAGTAGTATCCATAAGCGCCTCGGCAAAGAGTACCTGTGCATCGAGGTCATTGCGGTATGTATGTGCCATCTTGCGCATGGCCACGGCGTAGGCTTTGTCAAGGGAGCTGCGATCTTCAGATGGCTTTTTGGCATATCGTACGGATAATGCCTGAATGTAAGCCTGTTCCCACGTGCTCACCTGCGGTGCCAGGGCTAAGGCTTTATGAACGGCGGCATAGGCTTCCGGCACATTCTCCGGGTTCATCGGGGCATTAATATTGGGACCCAGGACGAGGGCAATGCCCCAATAACACATTGCGCATTCCGGATCCAGGCGGGCGGCCTCGCGAAAAGACCGTTCCGCCTCAGCATGGTTAAAGCCATAGGCCAGAACCAACCCCTGGTCAAAGAAGCGCTGTGCCAGGGTATCATCCGTGGTTATGGCAAAATGATAGTCTCCCATCCCCTCCAGAAGCGGAGCGATCGGATCTGCAGACAACTTTTTTTCAGCCGTTTTCTGTGAACAGGCTGCACTCATAAAAAGCAGCATTCCTGCTGTAAGTCCTGATACATATCGGCGAATATTCTTTTTATTCATGACTGCTATTTTGGAGATTATTCGTGCTTTGTAATTAACAATGGTTTCGAGGGAAGAAAGATGTCACTCTTTCAGGGTTGTTAAGATTGGGTTCTGTTTTCGTGGGTACAATCATTTCATTCCTGGCGGGATTTATAGAACAGATGGTCTCATCCCGAAAAATCCGTTTTGTTAAATTGCCATGAGGATATAATGTTTTACGTAACTATATAAAACAATAACTTATATTCGTTCTCGATAGTCGAACCTCCGATTACGAAACACGAGCACCCTCCGATGGATCGGAGTGAGCACGAATACATCGTAACCTGAATGCAGGTATCTCGAATTCGCGTTAATTGACAATAATTTCAGGGGTTTTGTCTAAATCAGGTCACTGTCTTTCTTATGGACTGATAGCTGTTTGGGAAAAGCAGGGCAGCAGACCGCTGCCGGGCATTTCCTTTCACTCCTGCTCTTTGAAACCTATTCCGGTCACAAATTCTCCGGGGAGATGATAGCCGTCGTCCTTCCTGAATGCTTCGATGGAGGCCAGGTATTCGGCATGAGCCTCCTGACGGGTCTTTTCGTCGAATTTCTTATAAGCCAGGGCAACCGGTCCACCCGCGAAAGCGGCGATACAGGCGTCTTCATCCGTGTTGAAATGAAGGTCTCCGGAAAAACGCCGGCAGGTCGTGCGGCTAAAGCCGGCAGAACGAAAATTGTTTTTGAGGGTATCGCCGGTTCCCTGCTGGAAAAAAAGGGGACATACATCCGAGGCCACCCGCCGGTCTATGATGGGAAAGATATCCGCCCATCCGCAATTCCGCCGTTCTCCCCAGACCAGCACTACAGCACGTCCTCCCGGGTTGAGTACGCGGTGCATTTCACGGAGGGCCTGAAGAGGATCTGGTACGTACATGAGGCCGAGGGCGCACAGGACAACGTCAAAAGTATTATCAGGGAAATCCAGTGCTTCCGCATCCATTCGGTGGAATACGGCATTTTTTGTACCGTTATTCGTCGCAAGGATACGGGCGTTTTCAATCATCCCTTCCGAAATATCCGTACCTGTGATGCCGCCGCCGGAACCGACAGCCTCAGCGGCGGGGAGGGTCACCAGCCCGGTACCACAGGCGACATCCAGCACCTGTTCGCCGGGTTGCAGGGAAGCTGTATTCAGCATCTGTTCCTGTGCAGATTTTAACTGCCGCTGCCAGGCAGAATCATAAAAAGGGGCTGCCTTGTCCCAGCCGTACCGCTGTATGCGCCGTTGGAGGTCAGGTTTCATTTTTATGTATTAAGAGCTCTATAGCCCGCAATTTATTTCCTCCGCATGTACAAATCTAACGGTTTCTTACCTCTACAACCCGTTCAACGGAGATGGCCCGGGTAAAATCATCGAGCACCGGACTGTGTCTGTCGGCGGTGTCGATAACCTTTTGAACCTCCGCTTCTGAGGCCCTGCTTTCAATATGCACTTTATACTGGATGGAGGTAAATCCGGGCGGACTCTCATCCACGCCCAGCATTCCTCTTGCATCAAATTTAGTTTCCACCTCAACTTCTATGGCATTAATCGGCACTCGCATCGCTGCCGCCCAGGTGGAATAACCAATTGCGAGGCAGCTTCCAAGGGCCGCGCGCTCAAACACACCCGGACCGGGCCCGGCATTATTGCCGCCCGAGGTTTTACCCACGTCGGCCGTAAGCTTCCAGCCGCTGCCTTCTATTTCGCAGGTAGTACCGTCCTTCACCCGGATCCTGCTCACGCCGAGGGATTGGCCGGCAGCAGGCTTCAGTTTTACGGCTTTCACATTTCGCTCAAAAGTAGTTCGTATTGTTTCAGGATTGGCCATAATGTCTGAATATAGAATTGCTTTTGTAACTGCCCGGCTTTTATTTCAAGGCTGGTTTGGTGATAGTAACCTCACGTCCCACCGTAAAGGGATGCTCAAAATCACCCCGTACATGGCTTTGGTTGTGAGCGGCATCGAGCACGCGCATCACGTCTGCTTCCGGCGCCGTACTTTCCACCCTGATGTGATAACGGATGCTTTGCCAGCGGGCCGGCACGTTGTTTACATTGAATAAGCAACTTGTATCGGCTTCAAACGTGACCTCCGTTTCAACGGTGTCGACAGGCACATCCAGTTTGGCCGCCCACATATTGACCAAAATAGTGATGCAGCTTCCCAGGGCGGCTGCTTCGTAAGTGCCGGGAGTGGGGGCCGTTTCATTCCCACCCATCTGTACCGGCATGTCGGCTTTGAATTTCCACCCCTTGTTCTCGATTTCGCAGGTCAATCCCTCAGTGGACCGAACCGTTACTTTCCCGGTTTTCTGCCCCAGGGACGGTCGCTTTTTAAGCGCCGTTTCGGTTCGCTCAAAGGCCGTTTTGATTCTTTCTGTAGTTTCTGCCATGGCCGGTTTGATTGTAGCTACTGCCGTTTCTCTGTGAAGACAAATTTAGTTTAGGGTAAGGTCCGGATAAACAGCCTCCATACTTAAGCATTGACCTTACCCGGCCTCTCCCGGGAAGGGAGATCGTTTTCATCCTGAACGTACGTTAATCTAAAAAGGCAGGAGTTCCTTCCACATACGGAAATATTCCTGCCGTTATGCCGGATTCTATGATTTGCCTTCTGCCGTAGCCGGATCCATTAATGTTTTAATAGGGTAAATTGCTGTAATAGGGAATTCACCCTGTTGTGCATGTCGGTGAATCAGCGCTTCATCCGATGCGATATACACGCAGTAGAGCTTGTCGCTGCTCACATAACTGTGTTGCCACTGGATGTCTCCATCCATTTCATTCAGCACGCGATTTGACTTTAGTGCTAAAGCCTGAAGGTCGCGGTCGGTTAGGTTGCCCATTCCAGGTACATCCCGTTCTATCAGATACTTAGGCATCGTATGTCAGATTTAGAAGTTGGAAGTTTAGTGTTTTATTCGCTTACATCTTCGGTTTGATGTTTTGATTTACCCGGAAGAAATTATCCGGATCGTATTTGGCTTTTACTTTTTGCAGGCGTCTATAATTATCGCCATACGTGGCCTGCACGCGTTCGTCTCCTTCCTCCATCATAAAATTGATATAAGCCGCTCCTGCGCTGTAGGGGTGGAGGGCGTTCCAATATTCCTGCGCCCACTGCATGGCGATATCATTCTCGGCAGGATCTTCGGCAATGCCGCCTATGACCATAGACCAGTTGACGTCACGGTGGCGCCACGCGGTATCTTCCGGAGCAACCTGGTGCACCGCTCCGTTTATCGGATATAGATGCATCGTAGACAGCTTGTTCGGCGTACCGGCAAACCGAAGGTGTTCGACTATTGCCTCGTCGGGCAAATCTTTCACAAAGTCCCCTTTCCAGTACCATTGTAATCCCGGTGGTAAGAGTCCGTCAAACAGTGACTGCAGGACCGGATAGGGCATGGGACCTATATGTTCAAACAGGGGAGTTGCGACATCACGGGCTGCCTGTAATACAGGTTCCGCCTCTTCCGGTGAAGTCGTGAAGCACCATATCACGCCGCAGGCTTTTTTGCCGTGAAGCCCGGGCGGGAAAGGGGCTCCCGGCACTTCCGCGATCATGAAAAAAGCGTATACATCCTCGGGAGCATTGAGAAAAAACTCCCGGTACCATCGCATCACCCTTTCGGTCTGATCCTGTGGCCAAAGCATGGGGCCCGCCACTACCATATCCACCGGGTGCAGCCGGTATGTAAAAGAGGTAACGACGCCGAAGTTCCCGCCGCCTCCGCGAATCGCCCAGAAAAGGTCGGTATGTTGATCTTTGTTGGCCGTCACGAAACTGCCGTCGGCCAGCACTATATCCGCCTCAAGAAGGTTGTCGATCGTCAGGCCGTACTTTCTGCTGAGGAAACCATGCCCGCCGCCGAGGGTAAGTCCGCCTATACCGGTTGTGGATATGACTCCGCTGACCGTAGCCAGACCAAAAGCATGGGTGGCATGATCCACATCACCCCAGGTGCATCCGCTTTCCGCACAAACGGTCTGTTCAGCCGGGTTTACTCTTATGCCTTTCATCAGTGAAAGGTCTATGACCAGTCCGTCGTCGCAGAGACCCAGGCCCGGCCCGTTATGTCCGCCGCTTTTAATAGCCGGCAGCATCTTATTTTCACGGGCAAAGTTGACGGATGTAATCACGTCGGCGACGTTTGCACAGCGGGCAATGAGCGCCGGGCGCTTGTTGATCATAGCGTTATAAATAGTACGTGCCTTTTCGTACTGCGGATGTGCAGGGTCGATGAGCTGCCCACGGAGGCTGTTTTTGAATTTTTGGACAAGCTCCTGATCTATAACCTTTCCCCCGCCGTTTTTTGTAATTGCCTGTGTTGATTCCATAATTGATGAGGTTTTTGATGTTACCGGGTATCCGACAGATTCAGGAGGGTATTTCTGCGAAGCTTCTTGAATCCTCAAGTGGAATCGCTCAAAGGAGCTTTTCTCATCTCAGGGAGATATTCATAGAAGTATACAGGTAAATTAGTAGGGGGGCGTTGGAATGAGCGTTGTAGGAAACGTTTAAATTTTCCCGTTCACCAGGTCATTTGCTTCCTTCAGCGCCCTGGTGGCACGGGCTGAAAGAGGATGAGAGGATTTCAATTCGTTTTGTATGGCGGCCAATATCTCTGCCGCTTTTTTTCGTTTTCCTTCGTTAATGAGCAGCCGGATCAGGAGAGCGCACGCCCAGGTTTTTTCGTTAAGGCGTCCTACAAGAGAGGCTTTTTCTCGGGCCTCTTCTGCTCTTTGCCGGGCGGTTTCGAAATTACCGGCGGCCAGATCACGTTCAGCGGCGAGCACCTGAAGCCATGCAATCATCCATTTGCTGTCGAGGCGGCGAAGTATTTCCAGTTCATGATCCAGCCCGGGGGCCGCTTCCGTCTTGCCCATGTGAAATTCAGCCAAAACCGCCAGGGCTCTTGCAAAGGGCACTTCGCTTCCTTCTCCCATTTTGAGCGCTACCGGAAGTAACCGGCGGCAGTATTTACGAGCTCCGGCCGGTCGGCCGCGTTCCAATTCGACCATAGGAAGCTGCTGTAAATTGTAACACTTCCACCAGTGGTTTTCCTGCCGGCCTATCCTCCCGATAGCCTGATGATATAAGCGTATGGCTTCATCATACAGACCCTTGTGATGGTTCACCAGGGCAAGAGCCATGGGAATTTCATAGATCTTGTCTTCCAGGTCCATTTCAACCGCGAGACTACGGGCTTCCAGAGCCAGGGCTTCGGCCCGTTTCATATTCCGGCCAATCATTCCAAAGCATCGGGCGGTATCGGCCAGCGCCTGTATCATCGTCAGGGGATCGGCTGAACGTCCGGCTTCTTCAGCCTTAGCCGACCGTTCCAGGGCATGGCGAAAATCTCCCTGCTGGTAATGAAGGTAGGCAATTATAAAAAGTACTTTTCGCACCTGAACGGTTCGTCCCAGCCGCCGTGCCTCTCCCACACACCGCTTCAACTGGTTAACGAGATCCGGCTTACGAAATGAAGCCATCCCCGGATCCACGTATAACTCCAACAGATCCGGACGCAGATCCATTTGCCGGCTGTCCGGAAGCTTTCCAACATGGTTCAGCCCTTTTTCGACGAGTTTTGCCGTCTCTTCGTAGGCGAATACATTCAGTGACAGGTGTGCCATAAGGAGGTATGCACGTGCGGCAAGCTCATCATCCCCGCTCCGCTCTGCATGATAGAGGATAGCTGCCGATAGCCCGTTTCCGGCCCCTTTTTCCTTCAGTCCCAGTATGACTCCGGCTATGCGCCGGTGAAACATTTTTCTTTTGGACTCCGGCAAATTCCGGTAAGCTGCGTTTTGCACCAATTCGTCGTTGAAAGTATACCGGTCACCCCGGACGGGTTTTATAATATGATAATGTTCCAGCACTTCGACCGAAGCAAGAAGCTGTGGAAACGGGTAATCCGATGCCAGCGAAAGCTCTTCCAGGCCGAAGTCATATCTCCATACCGCGGCCCAGTTCAGCAGATTCCTGGTTTCGGGACTCAGCAGCGCAAGCCGGTCGCCAATCAGATTTAGCAGCGAATCAGGCATTTCCTCATCACCGCCTGTCTTCAGTGCATATGCTATCTCCTGTGCATAAAAGGGATTGCCCTTACATCTTTTGTAGATCTTTTTTGTATCCAGTCCAGGATCTATGGCCTTCACCACGACCCCGGTTTCTTCAGCAGTCAGAGGGGGCAGCGGCAGGTGGTGCAGGAGTTTCTCTTTTTTCAGTGCATGTACCAGGCGAAAGGCCTCGGGGTTCTCTTCCAGCTCGGCGGTGCGGGCGCTGCAAATAAAAATAACCTCCGGTCCCCGGGTTTCCCGGCTGAGGTAATGCAGCAGAGACAAAGAAGGCTTATCAAACCAGTGCAAATTATCGAATAAAAGAACCGGGGTGTTCCGGTCGGCATTTAACAGCCTAAACAGTTCCAGAACAGCGTTAAAAAGCCGGTTCCGATCTCCATTACTGATATTCGCTGTCGTGGAAAGCAGAGGTGCAAGCCGCCCCCGGACAGCTTCCGGGATCATTTTACCGGGTATCGTTTTCAGCATTTTTGTCCACGGTGCGTAAGAATGATTCATCCCCGAGTAGTATGCCGTACTCCACAAAACCGGTCTGCCGGTCTCCGCTATCCGGTCTTTAACGTGTTGGAGCAACCGTGTTTTACCTATACCCGGGTCTCCTGTAATCAGAATCATTCCCGTGTCCAAATTTCGATCTGCTTCGTCGAGAATCCTGTCGATCTGGTTCTGTTCGTTCAGCCGCCCTGTAAACGGAGGACCTGCCCGGATTTTTACCACTTTTGTGCCACTCACCGGTGCTGCAATGGTCATCAATGATATACGGGCCTGCTCAAGCTCAGGCGATGGAGCAACGTTCAGTTCTTCTTTCAGCATTGTACGACACAAATTGTACTGATCCAGCGCTTTTGTAATATCACCTGATTTGCCCAGAAGCCGGATAAGGAGAATATGAGCCTGTTCGTTGAACGGATTGATCTGCAGGAGCCGGCGGGCATAGTGGATCGCTTTTTCGGGAGTATCCTGCAGCCGTTCAATGAGCGCGATAAAAAGCCGGTCGTGCAAACGGGCCCAGGCTTCCCGGCGTCCGTCGAGCCAGGCACAGAACCGGTAGCATTCCGGGATGTCGCAACCCTCCAGAAATGCCCCTCTGAATAAAGAGGTTGCGTATTCGAGATCCTCCAGGGAAGCAGGAACCGCTTCAGCCCCGCATAACGACTGTATCCGGAAGAGATCGATATCGGCTCCCTCCGATACGAACTGGATGCGGTTCTGTCCGGTCATTATCCGTTCCGTTTGTTCGTCATTAAGGAGCAGCCGGATTTTACTGAGGCTCCACCGGAGTGCGGCACGTGGATCGGCCGGACCTTCCCATAACAAATCACAGAGGTGGTTTCGCGAATGCTTTTTTCCCGTAGCTACCAGGTAAGCGAGAAGCGCGCGGGTTTTGCGGGACGAAGGAAACTCAACCGGCTGTCCGTTGCGGACAACCTCCAAAGGACCCAGCAGGTTAATATGCAGACCGGCTTCCTGCATATAAGGTTTTGGGTGTTAGAGTGATATGCTTAAACGAATATTACTGGTCCAACAAAGGATACAAAGGACAACAGCTTAGCTTACAATGTCAGTATTTCAATAAATCTATATTGAAGCATATATTATAATTAAGGAAAGACCAATACGCAAGGGCTTTCATATAATTGTCCGTTTTACCGGGCGGATAGTACAAGCGCCCCGCCAACCCTTTTAACCGCAAGAAGAGGGAAGAGCAGGTCTGTTATCTTATTAAAAACCAACCAACAAAGAACCCAAAAGTACTTCAGTGCGATGGTTCTCGCAACTTCCGGTGGAATGGCCGTTCTTTATGCGGCTGTGCCATAAGGCTCCAATATTTCAGAGGATACTCTCGTTATATAGATTGATTAAAAATAAAAACGGTTTCAGCCTTTTTTTTCCTGTTTATTGCGGGACTATTTTCTTATATTCAGTCCAGATAAAGGAACGGAGAACGGGCAACAGATCAGGCGGTAGCTGGTTCTCAGGTTCTTTCGAAAGAGATTCAAATTTCACCAGATAATCACCACGGAGATTTATTATGAGTGATACCCAAACCGTAGATAGTGTTATCAAGCAGCCGTATAAATACGGGTTTGTCACAGATATCGAATATGATGAATTCCCCCGTGGCCTTAACGAGGATATCATCCGCCGGCTTTCGAAGCTGAAGAATGAACCCGATTTCATGCTCGATTTCAGGTTGAAGGCTTTCCGTAAATGGGAGACAATGAGCGAGCCCCATCACTGGGCCAATATAACCTATCCGAAGCTGGATTATCAGGATGTCGTCTATTACTCGGCCCCCAAGGAGAAAAAGAAGAAAAAGAGCCTGGACGAGGTCGATCCCCAGTTGCTGGACACCTACGAGAAGCTGGGAATTCCGTTAAACGAGCGAAAAATACTCTCCGGAGTGGCGGTTGATGCCGTATTCGACAGCGTATCTATTGTTACCACTTTCAAGAAAAAGCTCGCTGAAGCCGGTGTCATTTTCTGTTCTATCTCCGAAGCTATCCAGAAATACCCGGAGCTGATCCAGAAATACCTGGGGTCGGTTGTCCCGTATAACGATAATTTCTTTGCCTCCCTGAATTCCGCCGTGTTTTCAGACGGCTCGTTTACGTACGTTCCCAAAGGGGTTCGGTGCCCCATGGAGCTTTCTTCGTACTTCCGGATTAACAATAAGGAAGGAGGGCAGTTCGAGCGGACACTGATCATAGCCGAGGAAGGGGCACAGGTAAGTTATCTGGAAGGATGCACAGCTCCAAAGTTTAACAGAAACCAGCTGCATGCCGCCGTGGTGGAACTGGTGGCGCTGGATGAGGCCGAGATCAAGTATTCGACAGTTCAGAACTGGTATTCCGGCGACGAGAACGGCGTGGGAGGAATCTATAACTTCGTGACAAAACGGGGGATGTGCAAAGGGCATCACTCCAAGATATCCTGGACACAGGTCGAAACGGGTGCCGCCATCACGTGGAAGTACCCGAGTGTAATCCTCAAAGGGGATCATTCGGTCGGTGAGTTTTACTCGGTTGCCCTGACGAACAACAAAATGCAGGCCGATACCGGAACCAAGATGCATCATCTGGGGAAAAATACCCGCAGCACGATCATCTCCAAGGGAATTTCGGCGGACGAGTCCAATAACAGCTACCGCGGCCTGGTCTACGTGGGTCCCAAAGCGGATAACGCCCGTAATTACTCCCAATGCGATTCAATGCTGATCGGCGACCGTTGCGGCGCCCACACATTCCCTTATATCGAATCCAGAAATAACACGGCCAGTGTGGAGCACGAAGCTACCACCTCCCGGGTCGGGGAGGACCAGATTTTCTATCTGAAACAACGCGGGCTGAGCGAAGAGGATGCCGTGTCGATGATCATCAACGGATTCTGTAAGGAAGTGTTCAAGGAGCTCCCTCTGGAGTTCGCTGCCGAGGCAACCAAGTTGTTGGGTATCAAGCTGGAAGGCAGCGTTGGATAAGAGTATACAGAGTCAACTTATCATTTCAAAAAGGTAACAAAACGTGCTTACAATTCGAGATTTGCACGCCACGATCGATGGCAATGAAATTCTGAAAGGGATCAACCTGGAAGTGAATAAAGGAGAGATCCATGCGATTATGGGTCCTAATGGAAGCGGCAAAAGTACGCTTGCCAAGGTCATTGCGGGTCACCCGGAATACGAAGTCACTCAGGGACAAATTTTACTGGAAGGAGAAGATGTTCTGGAGATGGACCCCGAGGAACGCGCACAGAAAGGACTGTTTCTTGCGTTCCAGTACCCGGTGGAAATCCCCGGAGTCAATAATTCAACTTTCCTGAGGCAGGCACTGAATGCGGTTCGCGAGAAGCAGGGAAAAGAGGAATTTGATCCGCTTGAATTTGACGATTACATCCGTGAGAAGCTGAAAGTGGTCGATATGGATCCGGAATTCCTGAAACGAAGCGTCAATGCCGGTTTTTCAGGCGGAGAGAAAAAACGTAATGAGATTCTGCAAATGGCGGTTCTCGATCCCAGACTCTCCATACTGGATGAAACGGATTCAGGCCTGGATATCGATGCCCTGCGGATTGTTGCAGACGGGATTAACAAAATTGCCGACGAACAGAAGGGGATCATCCTGGTAACGCACTATCAGCGGATGCTCAATTATGTGATCCCGGATTTCGTACATGTGATGGTCAGGGGCCGGATTCTTAAATCCGGGGATAAAGCGCTGGCTCTCGAGCTCGAGGAGCATGGGTACGACTGGATTACAGAGGAGTTGCCCGTAAATGGAGAAGCCAAGTAATTGAGGTGCAACGTGATGGAGAATGAAGTTACATTTTTTGAAGATCTTCTGAATATGCGGCCGCCGGTGCCGCTGCCTCCTGTCTTCCTGAAGGCATACAGAGAAGCCGCCACAGAGATACTGCCGGATCTGCCCGCTCCGACTATTAAGGACGAGGAATGGAAATTTACCAATATCACTCCTATCCTTCGTTCTTCCTTTACTCCCTTTTTTGAAACACACGACAAGACAGACAGATCGGAAATCAGCCGTTATGATATCCCGGAAGCTGATGGGGTCCGGGTGGTTTTCGTGAACGGTTTTTTCTCGCCGGAACTTTCACAGACAGACGATCTTCCTGGCGGAGTCGTCCTGACTACCCTGGCAGAGGCAGGAGAAAAGGAAAAGGAACTGATACGCCGCGAACTGGGGAACCATACGCAGACCAATAAGGATCCGTTTCTGGCGCTGAACGCTTCGTTTTTGCATGACGGCGCCTATCTGCGGGTTCCGCCCGAAGTAAAGATAGAACGCCCCGTTCATCTTCAGTTCATCTCCACACGATCGGATCAGCCGTTTTTTGCCGCTCCAAGGTGTCTGATCATCGGCGAAGCCTACAGCAAGTTTACCGTCATTGAAGATTACATTGGACTCGGCTCGTCCGTTTATCTCAATGTGCCCGTAGTGGAAATCCGGCTGGACGAAGGGGCGCATTTGCTGCACACGCGGCTCCAGCGTGAGTCACCGGGTGCTTTTCATATTGGTAATGTCGGCGCTACCCTGGCCGCGCAAAGTGATTATGAATCCTATTCGGTTCACACAGGTTCGAGGATTTCACGCAATGTGGTGCATTCGGCACTGGCCGGTCCGGAAATCAATTGTACGCTTGACGGCCTGGTGCTGATCGGCGATGATCAGCTTTCTGATACGCACACACTAATGGATCATCAGCAGCCATATTGCACCAGCCATCAGCTTCACAAAACGGCAATCGACGGAAATGCCCGGTCGGTCTTCAACGGCAAGATCTTTGTACGTAAAGGCGCCCAGAAGACCGATTCCTTCCAGGAGAACCGGAATCTTCTTCTTTCCGAAAAAGGAATTGCCTTCACCAAACCACAGCTTGAGATTTTTGCCGATGATGTGAAATGTTCTCACGGGGCTACGGTAGGTCAGTTTGATGACAACGAGCTGTTCTATCTGCAAAGCCGGGGGCTTTCCAAAGAACGGTCGCGCCAGTTGCTGGTATACGGTTTTGCCCTGGATATTATCGAACGGATTCCGGTGGCTTCGGTGCAAAAACAATTAAGTGAGGCCGTTGGCAGGTTCTCCGGCCGGAATGAAGCCATTCAGGATCTGGTATGAAGCAAGCCCGGATAAACCAGGTAAAAAACGGTGCCTCCACGCAGGAAAAGAGCCTGGATGTTGAGAAGTTCCGCAGTGATTTTCCTGTACTATCGGTGCAGGTGAATGACAGACCCCTGGTTTACCTGGACAGTGCGGCTTCCAACCAGATGCCGGTCCGCGTTATTGATCGCATCAATCATTATCACCGTCACGAGCATGCCAACGTTCACCGCGGCATCCACACGCTCAGCGCCGAAGCTACACAGCGCTTTGAAGAGGCGCGCGATAAAGTCAGGCAGTTTATCAACGCGCGGCAACGGGAAGAAATCGTGTGGACGTCCGGCACTACCGATGCCATTAACCTGGTTGCCCAGACGTTCGGACGGATGAACTTCCGGCAGGGAGACGAAATCATCCTTACGGAGATGGAACATCACGCCAACATTGTCTCCTGGCAACTGGTTGCTGAACAGACGGGCGCCAAAATACGGGTGATTCCCATGGATGATCACGGCGTCCTCCGGTTCGACCACTTCGAGCAGTTGATAGGCTCGCATACGCGCCTGCTGGCCATGACCCACATCTCAAATGTGCTGGGCACGATTAACCCGGTGAAGGAATACATTGCTCTGGCGCATAAACACGGTATTCCCGTTCTGATTGATGGCGCCCAGTCGGCTCCTCATATGAAGATAGACGTACAGGACATGGATTGCGACTTCTTTGTGTTTTCCGGCCATAAGATGTACGGCCCGACGGGGATCGGCGTTCTGTACGGAAAGCGGGAACTGCTCGACCGGATGCCGCCTTACCGCGGCGGTGGGGAGATGATCGACCGGGTCACTTTTGAGAAAACGACCTACAACGAAACCCCTTTTAAATTCGAAGCAGGAACCCCGCACATCATTGGAGTTATCGGGTTGGGCGAGGCGGTCGATTATATTCAGGAAATGGGCATTGAGGCGATGCAGGCCCATGAACACGAACTACTGCAGTTCGCCACGGAAAGGCTGTTGGAAATCAACGGATTGAGGATCATTGGCACGGCTCCTGAAAAATCATCCATCATCTCATTCATGATTGAGGATATCCACCCGCATGATATCGGCACCCTGCTTGATCAGCAGGGAATTGCCATCCGTACGGGGCACCATTGCGCTCAGCCGCTGATGGACCGTCTGGGGATACCTGCAACGGCCCGGGCTTCGTTCTCCGCCTATAATACCCGTGGAGAGATTGAAAAGCTGGTTGAAGGATTGAAGGCTGTCAAACATATCTTTGCCTGACCGGCAGAAGCAGGACATCAGCATACGATGTATCTTGTTTAACCGTTAGACAAACAGTAAGGAAAACGTAAAGATCGAAAAACCATGCCTAAAATTGCTGAGATAGAACGCACGCCGAATCCCGATGCGATGCGGTTCGTGCTCAAAGAGCCCATCAGTCAGGGGGTCACCCGTTCCTACGACACTCCTGATCAGGTGAGGGAAGATGATGAGTTTGCCAAATCGCTGTTTGCCATTCCGCATGTGATCTCGGTTTATTATGTCGACAAATACGTTACCGTCACCCAGGACGGGAGTGTCGACTGGCCGGAAATGCTGCGACAGCTGGCCCCGCCTATCCGGGAGGCTGAGCCGATGCACGACATTCTGGAAGACGAAGAAGTGCACGCAACCCGCCGGGTACAGGAATCTTCCGACCCACGCATGATTCTCATCAATCAAATGCTCGAAGAACAGGTTCGTCCCTATCTTTTAGCTGACGGAGGAGGTTTACAGGTACTCGGACTGGAAGACGACGTATTGCTCGTTCATTACCAGGGATCGTGCGGCACCTGTCCGACCGCCATGTCGGGGACTCTGTTCGCCATCGAAAGTATGGTGAAGCGGATCGACCCGAATATTCAGGTAGTAAATCAATAATTCCGGGACCCGATCATGTCCATCAAAGTAAGCGAATATGCGGCAACCCGTCTGAAAGAAATCCGCGAGCAGCAGCATCTGTCCGATGAAATTCCCCTGCGGATCGGAGTGGTCGGAGGCGGATGCTCCGGATTGACGTATAAACTTGATTTCGATACCGACGAATCTAAAAAAGATGCAAAGGATCAGTACTTCGAAGATAACGGGATCAGGATTGTAGTCGACATGCGCAGTTTTCTCTACCTCGCAGGTACACAGCTTGATTATACGGACGGACTCAAAGGGCAGGGGTTCCATTTTAACAATCCCAACGCTACACGAACCTGCTCGTGTGGAGATTCTTTTGCAATCTGAACATTCCCCGAACAGATATTCCGGCTATGGAACCGATCGTAAATAAAGTCGCAAAATCAGGTCTGGTTACTATTGACCTCAATAAATATTGTAATCCTGATGAGGTTAAAGAATTGGATATCAAGGGCTTCCTTTTTCAGGAATTATTGTTGAAGGAGAAGGATTTCAGAGGATACCTGGATCAGTACGACTGGTCGCAGTATGAGGGAGCCTATCTTGCCGTGTACTGCTCGTCCGACGCCATCCTGGCTCCGTGGGCATTTATGCTGGTGGCCTCTTACGCGCACCCATATGTACGGGATGTAATAATGGGTGATCGCCGGAAAGCAGTGACGGAACTCTTCCACAGGGCATTTGAAAAAGAAGACTGGAGCCGCTTTAAAGATAAACGGGTCATTATTAAAGGGTGCAGCGACGAACGCATTCCCGTCGATGCCTATACTGCGGTGACCACCAGGCTGCTGCCATATGTCGACCGGCTGATGTATGGTGAAGCCTGCTCGTTTGTCCCCGTTTATCGCAAATCCGGGAACAAATAAGTTTCCGGAAGATTCCGGCATCTGATTTTTTCGGAATCTCCCGCCTGCTTACCTTAGGGGTTCCGTGAAGACGTTATAATGCGGGCGCCGCTACCGGCCCGGCACATCCTGAAATCATTGCTCATGCATTCCAGAAAAACGGCAACCATCCAGCCAACCCTGACCGACCTCATTGAACAGGGCATCCGGGAGTTAAACATCCCGGATCACCCATCCAATCTTTACCAACCTGTTTCTTATACGCTTGGATTAGCTGGAAAACGCATTCGTCCTCGTCTGGTATTGTTGGGATGCGGCCTATGCGGAGGAAACCCGAAGGAGGCGCTGCCGGCAGCTCTTGCCATCGAATTGCTGCACAACTTCACCCTGATTCACGACGACATCATGGACCAGGCCGAGACCCGCCGAGGCCAGCCGAGCGTATACCGGAAATGGGATTCGGCAACCGCCATCCTTGCAGGAGACGCCATGTTTGCCCTGGCGATCGAACAGTTTCAGTATTATGGAGAGCATCCGGACTACGATAAAAATCAGTATCGGGAGCTTTATCATTATTTTATCGCAACCGTACGGCGCATATGCGAAGGGCAGATGCTTGACCTGGATTTTGCAGATGAGAGAAGCATCGCTCTGAACGAGTACGAAAATATGATCCAGGCGAAAACCGCGGCTTTATTGCAGTGTGCCCTCCAGACAGGAGGGGTGGTTGCCGGAGCCGGTCGCCCGGCGCTTGCCACATTGGGAGCGATTGGCATGGAAGCAGGCCTCGCTTTTCAGATCCAGGATGACCTGCTGGATATTATTGCCGATTTCGGAAAGTTCGGCAAGACGATAGGAGGAGATATCCGGGAAGGAAAGAAGACGTACCCGGCTCTTTTGGCCCTGGCACGCGCGACCGGAGATGAACTGGACAGGCTTCTGGAGATCCTGAACCCCAAAACAGAGACGTCTGATGAGGAAGTCGGCTGGGTGATCGCCTGTTATGACCGGCTGAACGTCATCGAGGAGAGCAGGAAGGTTATAAGAACTCACTATGAAAATGCGTTAGAGCATCTGAGCAGTTTTGAAGATTCGGAATATTTGGACGAAATTAGGCGACTGCTTCAGAGACTAAGCAACCGGGAATATTAGAACATTAAATGAACCATCCAGGCAGAAGAATATGACCCAGTATAAACGAACAGGAGCCTTTATCCTGTTGTCCGCTATGACAGCCCTCATCATGGCAGGCTGTGCCAATAAATATCTCATCAAACCGGGAGACACTCTTGATGTTGCCTATAATAAGGCCCTTCATTTATACAAGACAGGCAGTTACGATGAGGCCGCCCATGCTTTCGAAACCGTGCTGAGTCTTGCACGTGGAACGGCCAAGGCGGAACAATCCGAATATTACCTTGCCGAGAGTTATTATCATAATAGGGAATATCTGCTGGCGGCCAACGAGTATAAGAGGTACTACACCTATTATCCTAAATCGGATAAACGCCAGGAAATGCAATTCAAGGAAGCCCTGTGCTATTTGAAGCTGAGTCCGCGCTACCAGCTCGACCAGACCAACACGAATAAGGCTATAGAGCTCTTCCAGCTGTTTGTCAGTCGTTATCCCAATAGTCCGAAAGCCGACGAGGCTGGAAAGTATATTGATCAATTGCGGGATAAGCTGGCCCGCAAGCTTTATGAAGCGGCGCATCTGTATATGAGAAACGACCACTACAAGGCAGCCGCCATCTATTACGGCCTGACAGTCGATGAATACCCGGAAACGGATTGGGCCGAGGTTGCTTTGGCAAAGCAGGTGAATGCGTATCTCCAACTGGCTGAGAACAGCGTCGAATCCAAACAGGAAGAGCGTTATAATAAAGTGGTGGCAACATATCAGAAATATGTGCAGATCTTTCCTGACGGGAAAGACAGGGCACAGGTCGAAGACGCCTATTCCACGGCAAAGAAAGCATTGTCTGAGATAACCGGCAGGACGAAGAAGAATACCGATTTAAGAGCATCCAGTGAATAAGAAGGTCGGAGTTCTCGGGGGTACTTTCGATCCTGTCCATATTGGTCATCTTGCCATTGCCCGCTCTTTTCTCGATTCCGGGTGGGTCGACGAGCTCTGGATTATCCCTGCAGGTGAGCCGCCCCACAAGAACGGTGACGAAATAACACCGTTTGCCGACCGCATGAACATGCTCAGATCAGCCTTTGAAGATTGGGAAAAAGTAGTGGTCAGTCCGATTGAAGAAACCCTGCCCAGGCCGTCCTATACCCTCAGGACAATACGTGCGCTCAAACAGCACTACCCGGATGATCGTTTCTACCTGTGCATGGGGAGCGACAGCCTGGCCTCCTTTACCCGGTGGCATCGCTATAAAGAGATCCTTGAAGAATGTTCTCTTCTGGCAGCCCGCCGGCCGGGTTACAGGGCCGAAGATATCGATCCGGAACTGAAGGGGAAAGTCCGCCTTGTGAACCATCATCCCCTGAAAGTTTCCTCCGGAAGATTGAGAGAGAAGATGGCGAACGGATACTTACCGGTCGATCAGATCCCCGAAAGAGTGTGTGATTATATCAAGAGAAAGGGGCTGTACGGACAATTTTCGGCCTGAGATTCTTTGAGGTTCCCGAAATTTTTCACGAAGCCTGTCAGGTTCTTTTTTGGCGGAAAAAATCCTTCAGAAGAACTTCCGATTCGACATCCATGACTCCCTGAATAACCTCCGGCCGGTGGTTAAGCGCCGGGTGACGGGTGATATTCATGATGCTCCCGCAGGCGCCGGCCCGGGCATCAGATGCTCCGAAAACAAGCCGGTCGGGTCGCGCCCACACCAAAGCGCCCGCACACATCGGACAAGGTTCGAGGGTTACATACATCGTGCAGCCGGTCAGGAACTTTGCATTCAAGGTGTTGCAGGCTGCAGTAAGAGCAATAAGCTCGGCATGTGCCGTAGGATCTTTGAGCTGTTCGACCCGATTGTATCCGCGCCCGACAATCTTGCCTTCATGGATAATAATAGCACCTACCGGTACTTCCCCCTCTTCCAGAGCCTTTTGTGCCAGCGTAAGCGCCTGTTGCATAAAGAACCGCATGCGTTGCATGTCGGGCGACAATTTTTCGTGGTTAATCCCCTGTGCCATAAATTTTACGTCATCATGTTTTTAAAACAGGTTCAATTTAAGTATCATTATGGCTCATAAGACTGAAATGATTTGATGAAACCTTTTGAGAAACAGATTGTAGATCATCTCAGGAGCAATATCCGAAATGTCCCCGATTTTCCGAAACCGGGGATTCAATTCAAGGATATTACTCCGCTTCTACACAATTATCAGACATTGAAACTGACTTCGATGCTGCTGTCAAAACCCTTCCGGGGCTGCCAGGTCGACATCGTGGCAGGCCTGGAGGCAAGGGGATTTCTGTTTGGGACGGATTTGGCAATGAATTTGAATGCGGGTTTTGTTCCTATCCGCAAACCCAATAAATTACCTGCTGAAACAACCGCGGAGGTTTATGCTTCGGAGTATGGAACGGATTCTTTGGAAGTGCACCATGATGCGATCTCTAAAGGTATGAATGTAGTGATTCATGATGATTTGATCGCAACCGGAGGATCGGCAAAAGCGGCAACCGCTCTCATCAGGAAACTGGGAGGGAAGGTAATCGGTTATTCCTTCGTCATTGCACTGGAAGGGCTTGGAGGCCTCGATTCGCTGCCCGATAATATCCCTGTAAATGTTTTAATCAATCTGTAAATTAAGGTTATTGACCAGACAAGTTTTGAAAAAGATACAAAAAATCGTTTATTTCCATTTATTAAAGCCTTAAACTTATAACTATTTTTGACACCAATGTATTTGGTTATTATGTTTGTTTCCATCTTGTTCGGACATAACCGACTAAATACTACTAAACCATAAAGACAAATAAGGTATCCAATTGCCATGAAAATCAGCCAATATGTTGCCAGCATAAGCAAGTTGCTTGCGGTTTTATCTCTGCTTTTTGTAACGGCTTGTTCCAGTTCACTGGTCCTGAAAAACGTAAATTACGCCCAGCCGGTTGAATCGGTGTTGCAGCCAGATGCCAGCGGCGTGGTAAAAGACATGCGTTATGCAGTTTCTTTTTCGGTAAAGCCACTTATACAAAGTGAATTCGGGAAAAAAGATACAACCGTGCAGCAGAACCAGGAGATACACATTATAAGAGGACATGACGGGTTTTATTATGTGACGGCCCCGGGCTTCAAAAACGTTTACATCATGGCCCCCGGCGATGGTACGCTGAAAACCAAGAAGAAAGTGCTTGTTGACGAGAACGGCCTGAACAATCCGGCCTTCAATCAACGTGATCCCAATATCCAACTGGTGGACGGATCGAACACTTACACTCTCTCTCAAAAAGGACTTCAAAAATAACAGAGTTTGAAATAATGATGGTGAAACCTATGAAAACACAACTTCAGCGTATTTTAGCATTTGCGTTGCTTACTCTGGTGACGGCCCTGCCGGCGGCTTATGCCCAGCAGCAAACACAATCCGATTACCAGATTGTCAACAACTTCCGGACCCAATACAGCAATCTGAACAGCCAGGTTGAATCTGCCCGTACTGTGGATGAAATCAATGACGCCATCTCAAAGATTAACGCCTTTGAGAACCAGTATGACAGTCACAGAGAACTGATCAATAATGCCGTTTATCCGCAGAGTTACGATGAAATGATCAGCTCTTTGAAGAATGCCGCTCAATCGAACCTGGCACACCTGCAGACAATCCAGAGTCAGAGCCAGCGCCTTGCCGAACTGAATCAGCAGGTAAGCCAGTATTCCAAACAACTGCAGAGGCTTTCCTCTGAGGCGGACTCCATCCGCAGCATTATGACAAAGAGCCAGACCAGCACCCGCAATCTCCGGGCCCTGGTAAGCCGCTATAAAAAGAATATGCAACAGCGCGACCAGCTGATCCGGGCGATGATAGATACGCTCTACGTCGCTGCAAATCAGCCGAATGCCGTGCAAGGTGAAAATGCCGCCGGCAAGTCCATGGCTGAGGCCAACGTATTAGGCACCATCCGCAACATGATTCAACAGAACGTTAACTTCATCGATAACAACCCCACCATATCGACCGAAGATATGTTGCGCCTGTACACCGTTCAGGCCGAATTTTCACAGATGTGGAATCAGCTTGGGGAAAAGATCGCGACTATCTATTCTCAGAACGAGAAATCGATGGAAGTGGTCAGCGATATCAATAAATCGAACCAGGAATGGCATAACAAGATTGCCGGAAACACTTTTAAATCTATTGCGGCCACATTTAAGCAAAAGGGATTCGATCTGCCGCAGTTCAACGACGGCCCCGGCTTTTATGCGGCACTGCGCACCTACCTGGATTCCGCCATCAAACGCAGCCGTGAACATGCCGACAACGCCGAATACCAGAGCTTCCAAAAATTCTCCGACCTCTGGAATAATACAGTGAAAACCCAGTGGGCTGAATACCTGGTACAAGGCAACATATTGACTTACGACCAGATCGCCAATGTTGACGCCAAAATCACACAATGGGGACAAACGGCACAGCCGAAATCTTATGCGATCTTTATCTATCTGGCAATCGCGTTGTTGATCATCATCATCCTTGTCATTATGCTGATTCGCACTAAATCAGCCTCGAGAAGGGAATGATGTGATTCAGTAGTGATGGTAACATAATAAATTCCCGTAATGGTTGAGCCGGCCTGTATTTTCTCAGGCCGGCTTTTTTATTGGTCTCAGTAGGGGGGATAAACCCCTGCACGTTCAGTGCAGAACGTTAGTGTTTCGAGAAATCTATAGGGGGTGTGCTATGGAGAA
>CAZNHE010000035.1:0-1160 GCA_964572735.1 uncultured Chitinophagales bacterium
TGGTTACCGTATTCAACAAAACTCGGCGATAGGTCCTTATAAAGGCGGTTTGCGATTTCATCCGTCTGTGAATCTGGATATACTAAAATTCCTTGGCTTTGAGCAAATCTTTAAGAACAGCCTCACCACTCTGCCCATGGGAGGCGGAAAGGGCGGAGCCAATTTCAACCCAAGGGGTAAATCGGCTATGGAGGTTATGCGTTTCTGTCAGTCGTGTATGACCGAACTGTGCCGCCATATCGGTCCTGTTACGGATGTGCCTGCAGGTGATATCGGGGTCGGCGAGCGGGAGATCGGTTACCTGTTCGGACAGTATAAACGTCTGAAGAATGAATTCTCAGGTGTTTTGACAGGCAAGGGAATGGACTGGGGGGGCAGTCTGCTGCGCCCGGAAGCCACAGGCTATGGAACGGTCTATTTTGTCCGCGAGATGTTAAAAACCCGCAATGAGGATCTGGAAGGGAAGATTGTCACGATTTCGGGTTCCGGTAATGTTGCACAATATGCTGCAGAAAAATCGATAGAGCTGGGGGCGAAAGTAGTATCCTTTTCCGATTCGGACGGCACCGTCTACGACCCGGACGGAGTTGACGAAGAAAAACTGAAGTACGTTATGTATCTGAAGAATGAAAAACGCGGACGAATTCAGGAATATGCCGAAGAATATGGCGTGGAGTATCTGGAAGGAAAGAAACCGTGGAACATTGCGTGCGATGTTGCTCTGCCGTCTGCTACACAGAATGAAATAGATGCCGATGATGCGGAAACGCTGGTGAAAAACGGCTGCATTTGTGTAGCGGAAGGTGCAAATAAACCGGCACGTCCCGGGGCAGTGAAAGTTTTCCTGGAAAATAAAATCCTGTTTGGTCCGGGTAAGGCCGCCAATGCAGGCGGAGTAGCTGTCTCCGGACTTGAGATGAGCCAGAATGGGATGCGTATTCAATGGCCGCGGGAAGAAGTAGATAGCAGGCTTCAGCAAATTATGAAGGGAATCCACGACAAGTGTGTGGAATATGGAGATGTCGGCGGTTATATTAACTATATCCGCGGAGCCAACATCGTCGGTTTCATCAAGGTTGCCGATGCGATGCTCCAGCAGGGCGTCGTTTGAATCACTGATTTTGGCGAATTACAGGATTTCACGGATTTTTCGTGCCCGT
>CAZNHE010000035.1:1260-26908 GCA_964572735.1 uncultured Chitinophagales bacterium
GTTTGAATCACTGATTTTGGCGAATTACAGGATTTCACGGATTTTTCGTGCCCGTGCCCGGTTTGCAACTCATCGCGGGTAAGGTGGTAGAATGAACCACTATGTACACAGAGGCTTCACAATGTCCACAAAGGTAAATGCATCGTTGAAATTCGTTGCGGCCTTTGTAGTAAAAGATTGTTGAAGGAAAGTTATGCCAGGATATTCAGCTCATCCCTTAAAGATCATAATGAGGATGGCAATAATTATGAAATTGGCAATGGCCAGCGGCAGAAGGGTATTCCAGCCCAGGCGCATAAGTTGATTGTACTTAAAACGGGGGATTGTCCACCGTATCCAGATAAAGACGAATACCCAGAAGATCGTTTTTATGAGGAACACCGCAATATCATAAATCCCCTGAACGAGCGGGGACAAGTGGGGCAGCCAGTAGGGTTCAAAAGGCAGGTGGTATCCGCCGAAGAAGAAGGTGGTTATGAGCATACCTGCAATGAAGACGTGCATATACTCAGCCAGGAAGAACATGCCGAATTTCATCGAGCTGTACTCAGTGTGAAAGCCTGCAACCAGTTCCTGTTCGGCCTCTGCAAGATCAAAAGGAGTGCGGTTTGTCTCTGCCAGGGATGCTGTCACGAAAATGAAGAAGGCCAGCGGATTTCGAAATATATTCCACCAAACCGCCTGAGAATCGACGACATCCTTAAGATTCAGTGAATGGGCATATAGCACGCAGGAAGCCACGGCCATCCCCATCGGCAGTTCATAGCTTATGATTTGGGCAGCCGAACGAAGCCCTCCGAGCAGAGAATATTTACTGTTGGATGACCATCCGGCAAGGGTTACCCCATAAACTCCAAGAGAAGTGATGGCCAGAACATACAGGACACTTATGTTGATGTTGGCGATATAAATATCCCGGCCGAACGGGATCACGGCAATGGTACACAGCGCCGTAACAACCGGGATCATCGGAGCAATGGTATGCAGGACGTTGCTTCCGGCTGTCGGGGTGACATCTTCCTTCAACAGGAGCTTGAGTACGTCGGCCATAGGCTGCATAAGTCCCAGTGGTCCTACGCGATTTGGCCCGATACGGTTTTGAATAAAGGCGGCGAGTCTGCGCTCGGCATAGACGGTTCCTGCAGCCGCGCTCAGGGTTACAATAAGCGCCACAACAAGAACAATCATCGAAGCAGCAAATGCGGTCATAATAGTAGAAATGATTAAGTCGTTTTTACTTCGGTTTGCCTGACATCAAGCTGAATCCCGTTTTCCTCATCCATCCGTTCATAATTCACTCCATTGAACGCAGTGATCGTCAGGGCGATCTCATGCATAATTTCGCGGGTTCCCTGCCAGGTGAAATCCTTGTCAAATTGCTCGGCCAGTTGCCCGATAAACTCCCATGCAGGGACGCATTCAATGCGATTTTTGTCGGATCTCCAGTTGTCGAATTTGGTGCCGAACCGGTCGAGGCGTCCTACAGCCATTTCCGGATCGATGGCACGATTGGTGAAGAGGGTCTCCTTTGCAGGGAACGTGCGTTGTATCCGGCCGGCCGTATTTATATAGCTGGCAGAATGTTCGGCAGCACAGGTGATGGGGATGACCAGATCGGAAATACGCGTCGTTTCGGTATGATTAGTGGCAAAAGAAACTACCCGGGTATTTTTGAAATCCTCAGCCGTTAGTCCGCTTCGTCCCAGCAAATCATCATCCATGATGACGACCATCGAGATCCTGCCTCCTGTGAGCTGCTTTCTGATTGCTGATTCGTCGGTTTCAGAGAAGCCCAGCAGCCGGACGCCGTTGGTATTGGGTGCCTGATCATCGTCAAGGAGGAATCCGTCTCCCGCCCCTTCAATGATGTGGGGAATGAAACAGAACTGATCGGTGCCGAATGTGTCGAGAAACTTGCGAACCGCGAAATTGTCTTCCACCGATGCATAGGGACTCCCGATGAAGAGAATTTCCGATCCCTTCCGTTCCTGCAGCTCTTCAGCAAAGGTCATGATAGCGTTGGTCCACGAAGTTTTGCTGCTGTTGGAGTCGTCCAGCCTGATTTCAGGCCGGGAAACCCGGTTTTCATTGATGAGGTGATACCACTGGCGACCGATATCCGGCATCCACCATTCATTGACCTCCTTGTTGTAACGTGGGGTGATCCTCATTACGAGGTTATCGCGGGTCCAGAGGTCGATGTTGGTACCCTTGCCGTTGGTCATATCAATGCCCGGCGTCTGATTCATTTCCCATACTCTTGCTCTGAACCGGAAATCGGAGGAAGTCAATGCGCCCACCGGACAAAGATCGATCGTGTTCATTGAGTAGGGGTCGTCGAAAGGCTGGCTCGGCGCAGCGGCCGGGTAGTTTTTGTCACCCCTGGAAATGATGGTCAGTTGGTGTGTTTTGCTGATTTCATCACAGAAGCGAACGCACCGCGTGCAGTTGATGCAGCGTTCGGCATCGAGAGTAACACGTGGCCCCAGCTGAACCCGTTTAGGTCTGTGGACTTTCTTAAATTCAAACCGGCTGCCCTCCGGGCCATATTTGTAGGTTTGGATTTGTAACGGACATTCACCGGCCTGGTCGCAGATCGGACAATCGAGCGGATGATTGATCAGGAGAAATTCAAGCGTATCTTTTTGTGCACGGGCGACCTCATCCGAAGTCCGCTGTGTGTGAATGACCATTCCCTCTGAAAGCGCCAGTTTACAGGAAGTTTGCAGCTTCGGGAAATAGCGGATGACACGCTCTCCGTTTTCGTCCGTTTTATATTCATTCTTTTCCTTATCAAAAACCGGCGTTCCGGCTTTTACGAAACACTGGCGACAGTTGGCCGGGATCGACATGGCCGGATGATAACAGAAAAAAGGAACATCGATATTTTGATCGAGCATGAACTGCAGAGCCTTGGGAGACCCTTCGTATTCGTATCGTTTCCCGTCTATGAATACTTCTGACATGGGTTTCTAATATTTATACAGTTGCAAATATGGTATTCTTACACCGCGCCTCAAAGTCTTCCCGGAAGCGGGTGACGGTGTAGCGTACCGGCCAGGATGCAGCATCCCCGAATGCGCAGATCGTTCGACCTTCAACCTGGGTACACAGATCCAGCAAAATATCCAGGTCCCGGATTTCTCCCTCACCGTTTTTAATTTTCAGGAGTAATTTCTCGTACCATCCGGTTCCGTCGCGACATGGTGTACATTGCCCGCAGGATTCATGGTGAAAGAAGTGGGTGATTCGCCAGAGGAAGTCGACCATATCGGTGTCTTCATCGAGGAAAAGCATCCCCGCCGTTCCCATCATGGTACCCACTTCACGCAATGTATCCGAGTCCATGGTGACGCCGTCAATTTGATCGGCCCGCAGGATTGGGGTTGAGACTCCTCCCGGAACAACGGCTTTCAGCTTTTTGCCGTTATGCATCCCGCCTGCAACCTCATTCAACATATCGGTGATTAGCATTCCTGAGGGGAATTCAAAAATACCACGTTTGTTCACGTGCCCTGAAATGCCATATAGGACCGGCCCGGGATGTTTTTCCGCCCCAATGGACGTAAACCAGGAAGCGCCATTATTGATGATCAGCGGCACATTGGCGAGGGTTTCGATATTGTTTATGGTCGTCGGACGGCCCCATAACCCTGCCTGGGCAGGGAAGGGCGGCTTGGTGCGGGGGTAGCCGCGTTTGCCCTCCAGAGACTCCATCAATGCAGATTCTTCCCCGCAAATATAGGCTCCCGCTCCTTTATGGAGATGAAATTCGATATCGATTCCGCTCCCGAGGATATTCGCACCTGCATACCCCTTTTTATAAGCGTCGTCGAGAGCCTTTTGCAGCTTTTGAATCCAGGAATGATATTCTCCCCGGATGTACACGTAAATAGCCGTAACCGACATTGCATAAGCGGCGATCAGTGCTCCCTCAATAAAAAGATGGGGGTTGTATTCGAAGATCTGGCGATCTTTAAATGTACCCGGCTCCGATTCATCGCCGTTGGCCGCCAGATAACGGGGACCGCCGTCGGGTTTCGGCATGAACGACCATTTCAGGCCGGCGTTGAACCCGGCGCCGCCGCGCCCTTTCAGGTTGGCGCTTTTCACTTCATTAACAACATTCTCCCGTGTCCATTTCGAATCCCTGTTTTCGAAAATAGTGCGTAATGCATTATAACCGCCGTTTTTCTCATATACATCGATTTGTGCCAGATTCTTTATTCCTGGGAGAAGAACAGGCTCGTATGATTTCCAGTCGGCATTAGCCATGATACTCAGTTTGATCCTTCGGTTTGATGTTGAGGAAGCGGAATCGATTCAAATTCAGGCATTTTGCCAGCCCGCAGGTCATCGATCAATTGATCCACCTTATCGGGAGTGAGGTTATTGACATAAATATCATTACTGACCTGAAGCATGGGAGCATATCCGCAGGCGCCGAGGCATTCGACTCCTTCAATGGAGAATAATCCGTCTTCGGTAGTCTCGCCGACCTTGATACCCAGCTTCTTTTCGAGATAGTGCAGGATATCGTAACCTCCGCATACCTGACAGCTGAAGCAGGTACAGACGTCCAGAACGTATTTTCCCTTCTTCTCCTGATAGTATTGGTTGTAGAAAGTTACCACCCCGAATACATGGGAGGGAGGCAGATCCAGAGTATGAGCGACCAGGTCCTGGACAGGCGTTTCCAGATGGCCGAATTTGTTCTGTGCATACCAGAGTACGTCCATCACGGCCGCCATGTTTGTCGGATACCTGGCCTTCAGCGTTTCTATCTCGGCCAGATCGTTATTGTCAAATGCTATTTCCATAATATCGTCTATTTATCAGAATCGCCCATTACCGGATCCATCCCGCCGATCAACACTACCGTATCGGCCACCATCTCTCCGTCGAGCAGGTATTCGAGTCCCTGCAGGTTTGCCAGGGAAGGTGAGTTAACGGCCATCCGCCATGGATGGCCCGTTCCGTCGCTTTGTATGTAAAACCCTAACTCCCCTTTAGGCGCCTCGATGGCATGATAACATTCGGCTCCGTCGGGGGGGCAGACACCGGTATCGGTCATCATGAAATCGTGAATCATGCCTTCCATCGAATAATAAACTTCATCTTTGGAGGGATAGGCCTTTTTTGCGTTATCGGTGCGAACAGGACCTTTCTGCATCTGCCCGAGGCATTGTTCAATAATGCGGACGCTTTCCTGCATTTCTTCCATACGGCAGTAATAACGTGCAAGATTATCGCCGGCTGTGCGCGTCGGAACTTCAAATTCTACCTGATCATATTTACAATAGGGCGATACTTTCCGCAGATCGTAGGCGATTCCGCTTGCCCGCAGGGCGGGGCCCGTTACACCTGTATCGATGGCTTCTTCCGTCGTAATCTTCCCGATATCGACGTTGCGGTCTACGAAGATACGGTTACGGTCGAGGATGGCACGCCAGCGGTTCAATTCCTTTTTGAAGAAATCCAGAAAATCCCGAATCATTTGAATGGCCGTAGGGGAGATGTCGCTGGCCACCCCGCCTATCCGAGAATGTGAAACCGTGAAGCGATGTCCCGCAAAATAATCGAAGATACTGTAAATCTTTTCCCGCTCCCGGAAAGTCCAGATGAAGAAGGAAACAGCTCCGGTATCCATGATCATCGTTCCCAGCCAGAGGAGATGCGAGGAAATCCGCGCCAGCTCACATCCGAGCATACGAATATACTGGGCACGATCAGGAACCTGGATGTCTGCAATCTTTTCCACGGCCAGGCACCAGGCAACATTATTGCTGTAAGGAGAGAGATAATCAAACCGGTCGGTATACGGCATGAATTCCTGGTAGGTCTTATTCTCTGCTATTTTCTCCACGCCCCGGTGCAGGTATCCGATATCCAGTTTGTTTTTAATGATACGTTCCCCCTCGAGCTCCAGCAGGATGCGCAGCACGCCATGCGTGGCGGGATGCTGAGGTCCCATATTAATGACCATTTTGGTCTCAAGCGGGTCGGTAGTGACGACTTCAACGGTCGTATGTTTGTCTTCCAGGCTCTTGATAAAAGCATTTTGATGCTTTTTAAAATAAGTCGGTTTGACGCGGGAGAGGAGTTCAGTGTCTAGATCTACAGCCATAATAGTTCAGCTTTCTTCTGAATCGGGGGTCGTGCTGGGCAGATCAATCGATCCGGGAATGCCCAGCACCGGAAATTCCTTGCGCAGAGGGTAGTATTCAAAATCTTCGGGCATGTACATGCGGCGCAAATCGGGATGCCCGGTAAAACGGATGCCGAACATGTCGTATACTTCACGTTCATGCCAATTGGCGGCCCGCCAGATATCGGTAGCTGTCGGAAGAGCAGGATCTTTTTCCTCCAGCCATACCTTGACGAAAAGCCGCAGCTGGTTTCGTAACGAAAAAAGATTGTATATCACCTCAAAACGTTCTGTGGAGGTGAAGCGATCCGCCCCGAAGATCTGGGAGAGATAGATGAAACGATGATCGTCGTGGAGCATCCTCAAAGCATCATGAATCCGATCGGCGTCTATGCGGATTTGCACGTCGCCGCGGCATTCGTTTACTTCAAGGACGCCGGAGGGGTATTTCTGTTGAAGATCGTTAATAATAGCCTGATGGGCGTCACTGATTTTCATTATTACCTGTCAAGTAATACGCTGTGTTCTTTTTTTATTTTGTCCTGAATCTTGATAAGGGCGTTTAATAAGGAGTCCGGGCGCGGCGGGCAGCCTGAGATATAGGCATCCACCGGCAGAAAGTTGTCGCATCCCTGCACCACCCCGTAACAGCGGTGCATTCCGCCGGTTGAGGCACAGGCTCCCATCGCGATACACCACTTTGGGTCGGGCATCTGATCCCAGATTCTGCGGATGGCATGAGCCATTTTGTACGAACACCATCCTGCCACAATCATCAGATCACTCTGTCGCGGCGAGAAACGAAACACTTCGGAACCGAACCGTGCAATATCATATTTGGGACCGGAAGCAGCCATCATCTCAATGGCGCAGCAGGCCAGTCCCATAGGCATGGGCCATACGGCATTGGATCGGGCCCAGTTTACAACCGTATCCAGTTTAGTGGTGAAAAAACCTTCACCCAAGGCGCTTTCCAGTCCCATAAAAATAATTCCTTTATCGACTATTCGGTTTGCTATCCCAGTTCAGGGTACCTTTCTTAATGGTATAGACCAAACCAATGATCAGTATAGATAAGAATACCATCACAGCAATAAATGTTCCCCAGCCAAGGCTGGTGAAGCGTACCGCCCACGGGTACAAAAAAACAACTTCCAGATCGAAAACGATGAATTCCATGGCTACCATGTAGAAACTGACCGAATACCGCTCGCGCGCCTCGCCGACAGGATCCATGCCGCTCTCGTACGGGCTTAATTTCCATTTATTTGGCCTGTGCGGCCCCAGGTAATAACCCAGCAACAGAAAAGCCAGGGCAACCAGCAGCGCAACTCCGACTAATACGAAAATCGGTAAATATTCTTCGAGCATATTCGTTTGATCCTTATAAAATGACCAATTTCAGCGGCCCGTTTCAAGCCGTGGCAAAATTAGCTTGAAACTCCTGAAATGTCAATGTACGATGGCAAGTAAGATCGCAGCAATGGATTTATTCCCCGGAATTAACGTAAACCGGGGAAACCCGCTCTTTAAGAGAAGGGGAATTATCATTAAATTTACACGACAGAGATCAGATCAAACCTTTTGATACTTTGGAAAAAATTCAGATGGAAATTTTGGGGCTCTCAACGAGTCCGAGCAGCGGTGGAGCTTACGCATTGATCCTCAATGAAGTAGAGGGACGCCGCCGGCTGCCTATCATCATCGGTACGTTCGAGGCACAGGCCATCGCTCTTGAGCTGGAACACATCAAGCCGCCGCGCCCGATGACGCATGATCTGTTACGGAATGTCCTGCAGACGTTTCAAACGTATGTAAAGTATATTCATATCAATAATCTCAGAGAAGGTACCTTCTACGCCGAGATCGTCTTTGAGATGGAAGGTGAAGATGTTTATCAGGACGCCCGGCCCAGTGATGCCATTGCTCTGGCTATCCGCTTCAACGCTCCGATTTTCGTTGGCTCGGAAGTGCTCGATGAGGCCGGTATCATCGCCGACGAAAATGAGGAAGAAGAAGAAACCGAATTCGCCGAGCCCGAACCCAAAATAGAAGATATTCCCGAACCAAGGGACTTAAAAGACCTGGATGAATCGAATCGTATGGAAGTGCTCAAAAAGCATCTCAACACGGCTATTCAAAAGGAAGATTACGAGCGTGCCGCCAAGATTCGGGATGAAATCAAAAAATTAAAAGGGTAAGTATTGAAGCTGGAAAACTATCGGTACGACAACCTGCCGTACTCTGAGCTGGTAGCCACCTATGTGGATTGTTTTCAGGAATTAGCCGATTGTTATGCAGGGAATCCTTTTTCTGATGAAGAAATCCGCCGCTACGCTGAAAAGTATGAATACCCGGGCAACCGTGGGAAACTGGTTGAATTGCTGAGGGAGTTTAATGCACCTTATGACCCGGATCCGAAAGCTCGAAAAAATATTGATGATCTCCATCATGACGATGCGCTCGTAGTAGTTACGGGACAACAGCCGATTATTTATGGAGGTCCTCTTCTGGTCGTTCACAAAGCGATGTCGGCTGTCTTAACGGCGCGGAGAATCCATAACATAACCGGGCGCCGGGTGGTCCCTGTCTTTTGGCTCGGGGATGAAGATCATGACTTCCGGGAGATGTCGGAACTGAAGCTGCCCGGATCCGCGGGACCCGCTTCGCTGTCCGTCGATCTCGAAGGAACGGGTTATACCCGGGTTTCGGATGTGCATCTCGATGGAACCTTCCCGGGCTTCAGAAATCGCGTCCGTGAATCCCTGCAACAGACGGAGTTCTCGAATGAGCTTTGGGCATTGCTGGATCACTGCTATCGGGATGGCACCTTATGGGGCGAGGCTTTTGGAAACCTGTTGACGCGGCTTTTCTCAAAGCACGGACTGGTCCTGGCAGGCAGCAATAATCCCTCCATAAAAAAATTTCTTCATCCCGTGATGGAGAAAGCCGTTGCCGAGGCTGATCGTATCGGGGCTTCCCTGGAAGAACAGACCCGCATTTTTGAAAGGCATCAGCAGCGTCAGGCTGGGGTGGATGCCTCTCTTCTTTTTTACGTTGATGAGGCGGATGGACGCCACCGCCTCCACAAAAATAACGGGCATTGGCAGAGTTCCGGGGAAAGAAGCTGGACTACCCGGGAGCTTTCGGATATAGCCCGGGAGCATCCGGAGCGGCTCTCTCCAAACGTGTTTCTGCGTCCCCTGATGCAGGATTTCCTGCTGCCCAACATAGCCTATATCGCCGGCCCGGGCGAGCTGGCTTACTATGGCCAGATGAAGCGCCTTTATCAGGTTTTTGACCGGCAGGAGCCGTTTGTCATCCCCCGGCTGAGCATTACATTCGTCGAACCGGCGATAGCACGTATCCTGGGGCAGGTTCCTTTCCGCTGGATGGAATTTTCAGGCCGGACCGAGGACCTGGAGAAAGAATTCCTGAAGCGTTCTGATGAACCTGATATCGAGGCCCTGTTCAGCCGATGGAGTCAACGTCTTACCGGTTTCAGGGAAGAACTCAGAAAAGAAGTAGTCGCCGTGGATCCTTCCTTGTCCGGAGCCGTAGACAGCAGCACCGCCTCCTTTTCAAAAGAATTAGACAAGCTGAAGGGAAAAATGATCCGTTCGGTAAAATCGAATCAGGAAACCCAGATAAAACGGATCCACCGCATTCAACAGTCGCTGTTTCCGGAGCGGCAGTGGCAGGAAAGGGAGATCGGATTTATCTACTTCATGAACAAATACGGCCCTGATATATGGGACCGCCTTCTGGATCTTTTAGAGGGCGAGCCGGCTGATTCGCATAAGCTCGTTTATCTGTGAAGATTTCATCTGAAAAAGAAAGTGGTGAGCCTGACAAACAGGAACTTCGCCGGCGGTTGCGCGTCATCCGGGAGAGCCTGACTTCGGAACAAATTGCAGGATACAGTGCCGCTATCTGCCAAAAGATAGAGCGATTTGTTTCAGACACTGGGGCCGAAGTTATTCATATGTACCTGCCCATAGCGAATCGCGGGGAAGTTGATACGATGCCGCTTGCCGAGAAGCTTCTGAAGGAAGGCCGTACGGTAATTGTCCCCGTGACTCCCTCCCGATCACCCGTGTTAAAGCATATTGCTCTTGAACGGACCGATACGCTGGTGTTCAATAAATGGGGGATTCCCGAGCCTCCTCCTCCGTATTTTGAAACGCCTCTGCTCTCACAACTGGATCTCGTTTTGGTCCCCATGTTAGGCGGCGATTATAACGGAAACCGCATCGGATACGGAAAGGGGTTTTATGATCGTTTCCTCAAAGAAGTAAAATGTCCGAAAATCGGATTATTATTCGACTGCTGCCTGGTTGGGAAGATACCGGCGGAAAAGCATGATATAACGCTTAACTATCTGGTCACCGAGCGAAGAATCGTAAAACTGGAACAGACAAACGAGAAACATAGCACCGGGGCGTAACCGTTCGACGCCTGATTCGTATGAACAGGTAAGGGGTTGTTTTTCACTCCTCGCTCGCAGAGGCCGCCATAGCTTTCATAGCGGATTCGCGGGATTTGAAGACAGGAAATTGATATTTTAACAGATCAAAACAAAGGCGATCTGATTCATGACTGAAAAAACGAAACAAACGGCAGGTTCTTCGTCGATAAACGACGCCTTCACGTATTCAGACAGCGATTTGCAGGCGACGCTCGACCGCTTTATGGATAAACATCCTGCGCGGGAACATAAAAAGGAAAATTTATGGAATCTTCAGATGATGATAGGTCTTGCCTTTGTTTTCCTTACGCTAAGCTTCATTTTGGAAGGAGTTCTCTCGGGCAGCGGGCTGGTCCCGGGTCTCAATCTGAGCGGCATCATGAATGCCCTCCCCGTCATTGGCGGAGTTTTGGTGCTGGCAACCGGATTCGGCTTTTTTACAAGGGAGCGGAGATTGAAGAAACAGCATAAGCATGCCGTAAAACAGAGAAGGAAGAAAGCGTATGCCCATTTCAATACCTCCGAAACAAAAGAAAATCGTACGTGGGAAGGCGGCTTTTCCCGATCCGTTCGGGCCGAATCTTACGCTCTGCACAGACACAAGAAACTGACCCGTTCCCGCAAGGGAAGAAAATGCTTCGGGGTCTGCGGGGGGATAGCCAACTATTTTGGCGTAAGTGCAACATTTGTACGTCTGATGTTCGTTATCGCCACGTTGCTGGGATACGGTTTTCCAATCATCCTGTACCTGGCCATGGCTATTGTTGTCCCCAAAGAACCTGTACTTCTCGCCGGTTGAGAATCCGGAGAACCAGGTATGCTGATCTCATTTGAAGGTATCGACGGCTCGGGGAAATCAACGCAATTAGCTTTGTTGCGGGACCGGCTGCAGAGTTCGGGTTATACGGTACACACCTATCGTGAGCCGGGAGGTACCGTCGTTTCCGAGACAATACGCTCGTTACTGCTGAATCCGGATATCACGATTGATCCGGTTACCGAATTGTTGCTTTTTTCTTCGGCAAGGTCGCAATTGATTGTCGAGAAAGTGCTTCCCGATCTTGAAAAAGGGGTTGTGGTGCTGCTGGACCGGTTTTATGATTCAACCATCGCTTACCAGGGATACGGCCGAAAGAGCCTGCCTGTTGAAGACATCCATCGGCTTAATAAAACGGCCGCTCATGGGCTGGAACCGGATCTTACGATTTACCTGCATGTCCCGCTCGATCAGGCATACCGCCGGCGGGAAGGCACAGGCAACGACCGGATGGAAGGGGCCGGAACGGAGTTTTACGAACGGGTGGTTCGCGGATTTGAAGACCTGGCCGCTGCTGAAGAACGTTTCGTTAAAATAGATGCTGTCGGTGATATAAATTCGGTTGCACAAAAAATAAAAGAGCATGTTGAAAGAAAACTGATGAAAGTAACCGGTGATCAATAGCCGATACCCGACTGCCATTTATTGATTTTAACCGTCGGCACCTGGACGTCGATCCCAAAATATTATTCACCCTAAATTGCCGGAGAGGGCAAAATTTCGTATATTTGTGTTATAGTGGATATTGTTTATTATCGCTTCTCATTTGAAGTGAACGACGAATAATCGTATCACGAACTCTAACCTTTCAACACTACGAAGAAGACATATCGATTATGGCGCACGAAAGAATCGAAATTAATCTGCCACTTGCTAAAGTGTATGAATTATTGAGCACCCCTACCTCTTTTCCTCTTTTTATGGGGAAAATTGAAGAAGTTAACAAGATAAACTCCCAGTCGTTTGAATATGTGACCGAGATTGGCGGCCAGGAGTATCGCTGGGCTACCAATGTTATTGATGACTTGCGCAATACCCGTTTTGCCTGGATCACCATTAATGGCAATCTGAACCAAACGGGAACCATCCGCTTCACTCCTCTGGATAACGGAACGCGCACTCGTATCGATTTCAGCCTCGATTATCGTACGTTTTTCGGCGATCCTGATGAAGCGCTTGCAGAATTCATCAACAGTGTCGATGAACAACTGAAGGAAGATGTGGAACGTTTCCGCAGAATGGCAGAAAATGACGAATTCCTGGAAGCTGCAAAAAGCGAGCATCTGGATGTTGAAGATAAAGAAGTAACCGTTTGATCGACTTTTTCGGCCGCAGGTTTTATCTAAAAGGGGCTCAGGCCCCTTTTTTTTATTGTCAATGTGTCGATTGAATAAGCAGATGCCTTTGTGAACCTGACAGATTTCCTGAAAACCGGTCTTGCCGGACAACCTTTCCTGGTGTTGATCGGCCATCCGGTAGCTCACAGCCTCTCACCTTTGATGCACAATACGGCAGCAACGTATAGCGGCATTGATCTTACCTATTCGGCCGTTGATGTGGGTGCGGATGAGCTACAAAAGCTTCCGGATCTGTTCTCACATCCTAATTTCCGTGGAGCAAACGTCACGCTCCCTCATAAAGCGGCGGTGATCCCGATGCTGGATCGCATTGAGGATACCGCGAAGAGCCTGGGGGCGGTGAATACGGTCTATCGGGCTGATGGCCTCGTGTGTGGAACAAATACCGATATTTACGGCTTCATCTCTCCTCTGCACCATTATCTCGACCGATTTAAAGATGCGGATGTTGTTGTGTTTGGTACCGGAGGCGCCTCACGGGCCGTCGTCTATGCGTTGGGCGAAGCCGGAGTCCGGACGGTCTACCTGGTTTCCCGCAGTCCCCGTTCTGTCTCACCTCATTCTTTTTACAGCCGGGCCGAGATATACCCCGTCTCTTACGACGCGTGGACTCATCATACCGAAAGCTGCGTAATGCTCGTCAATACAACACCGCTCGGGATGGATCCCGGGATCGACAAATCTCCCGTAAGGGAGAATCAGGCGCCCTTTTTATCAGACAAAATCTGCTACGATCTGGTGTACGTTCCGGCAGACACGCTTTTTCTGAAACAGGCACGACAGGCAGGGGGGATCGCCGTGCCGGGACTCGAGATGCTTGTCAGGCAGGGAAGCAGATCCTGGGAGATATGGACCGGCCGGCCGTTTCCGGCCGAAGAGGTCACACGCATCATCGAAAAACATTTGTATGGAAATTCCTGAAATAATCAGACCGGCCATCTGGTCCGATTGCGAGATGATCACGGCTGGTTTTACAACCAGGGTTGCCGGCCGGCGGGATTTATCTCCGGCAGAAAACCTCCGCAATATCTGTCTGCCGGGCGGGGATGACGTGCAAGTGGCTTATCTCAAACAGGTACATAGCGATAAAGTTGTGGTAGCGGATGCCCCGGGGTATGCAGGAGAGGCCGACGGATTGGTTACCACGCGTCCCGGCATCACATTGGCCATCCAGGTGGCCGACTGCGCCGTGGTCCTGCTGGCCGACCGGGGCAGAGGAATTGTCGCGGCGGACCACTCGGGATGGCGGGGAACCGCCGCGTCGATCACTACAAAGGTTGTTGAGAAGATGAAGGAACTCGGGAGCCATCCTGAAGATGTGGAAGCTTTTGTCGGTCCCTGTATCAGCAGCCAGGCTTATGAAGTCGGGGAAGAGGTTGCCTCCCGGTTTGACGAAGCGTTTGTGTACAGAAAGGGATTCAGGAAGCCTCACCTTGACATACGGGCGGCGCTGAAAAGTCAGCTTATCAGTGCGGGCGTGCGGGAAACGGCTATTCAGATTGATCAGCGATGCACCTGGCAGAATCCGCAGTTATTTTACTCCTACCGCCGGGAAGGAGCCGGGAGCGGCCGGATGATCGGATTCATCCGATGGAATTCTGATCCTGTATGAAACCTCAATGGATGGCTGGAAACCTGCTGGCAGATGTTTGTCGTCTCAGCGCTATTTTCTCAACATCATGTAATGATACCTCCTCATAACGAACATCCTCAATTATTAGCTACCCCGCGCCAAAACAAGTATCTTAAGGCTAACAAGAAATCACGATGAAACAGTTCATACGGGCTTGGAAAGAAAAAGCATAAGTATATTAGGATCAACGGGTTCTATCGGAACCCAGGCGCTGGATATTTTGAGTCGCGATGCAGAGCATTTTCGGGTTTTTGCCTTGAGCGCCAACCGCAACTGGTCGTTACTGGCTGAACAGGCCGCCCGCTTTTTGCCGGAGTATGTTATCATTGCTGATGGCAGGTATAAGGAGGAACTGAGCTGTGAGATGGAAAACCTGCCGGTAAAAGTATTGGCAGGAGAAGAGGGGATCCACATAGCAGCGACCCATCCGGATGTGGACGTTGTGCTGAACAGCCTTGTGGGATTTTCGGGATTTCTTCCTACCTGCGCGGCACTCGGAGAGGGCAAACAGGTGGCTCTGGCCAACAAAGAATCGCTGGTCGTGGGGGGCGAACTGATCCACGGGATGGTTGGGAACGATGCCGGACAGCTGGTTCCTGTGGATTCCGAGCATAGCGCCATTCTTCAAAGTATGGCCGGAGAATCCTTTCAATCGATCCGAAAGCTGATACTAACTGCCAGTGGCGGTCCGTTTCGGGATTTAAACCGGGACGCCATGAAAAAGGTTACGGTTGAACAGGCGCTGAATCATCCCAACTGGAATATGGGGGCCAAAATCACCGTCGACTCAGCTACCATGATGAACAAGGGACTTGAGGTCATCGAGGCCTTCTGGCTTTTCGGAGTCCCGCTGGATTGTATCGACACCGTCATTCACCCACAGAGTATTATTCATTCCATGGTCCAATTCGTGGATGGATCCACAAAAGCCCAGTTGGGCATCCCGGATATGCGTATCCCGATCCGGTACGCGTTAACATATCCGCACCGGATAGAGGCCGATGTACCGGTCATTGACTGGGGGCAGATGCAGCAATGGACTTTTGAACCCGTCGATTACACCCGTTTCCCGTGCCTGCAACTGGCAAGGCAGGCCATCCGGAGCGGCGGGTTTGCTCCTGCGATTCTTAATGCTGCCAACGAAGTAGCGGTTGAGCGATTCCTGAAGCAGGAAATTGCGTATATTCAAATCCCCGATGTTGTGGAATCATGTCTGAGCAGTCTGACATCCACCGGGGGATTGAGCGCGGATATGCTTTGTGAAGTGGATGCGGAAACCAGGGAAATGGCAAGACAGGTAAATTGAGAGAAATGAGCTGGATACTTAATATACTTATAACGATCGGCATTTTTGTTCTGGCCTTGTTTATACTCGTACTTATTCATGAGTTGGGCCATTTTCTTACTGCCAAGCTTTTCAATATGAGAGTGGACCGGTTCTCAATAGGGTTTCCTCCACGGCTCTTCGGCAAGAAGATCGGGGATACCGATTATTGCGTTTCCGCCACTCCCCTGGGAGGATATGTGAAAATCGCCGGGATGATTGATGAGAGCATGGATACCGAATATCTCGATCAGGAACCCAAACCCTGGGAATTCCGGAGTAAACCGGTGTGGCAACGCATCGTTGTGATATGCGCCGGAGTCATCTTTAACATGTTGCTCGCCATTGTCATTTATACCGGTGTCACTAACTACTATGGCGAAACCCGTATCCCAATGGATCAGGTCGGCTCACTCTATATCGCTCCCAATTCCCTTGCCGCTGAAGTGGGTTTTCAGACCGGCGACAGGGTTATTGGTGTTAACGGGCACAGAGTTCAATATTTCCGGGACCTGATGAATCCTGCGGAAATCACCAGTGAACATCTTAGTTATACGGTTATCAGAAATGGCAAAAAGGTGGTCCTCAACATGCCCGCTGATTTCCTCGACAGGCTGAATAAAGGCTCGTTTATCCTGCCGATCGATGCCCTCCCCAGTGAAGTATCCAAAGTTGTGCCGGACAGCCCTGCCGATAAAGCAGGACTCGAATCGGGCGACAGGATTCTGTCGATCAATAATGAACCGACGCCTTATTGGCTTGAACTGGTCCAGGCGATCAAAAACGCCCACGGACCTCTGAGCGTGCGGGTGCACAAGGGGGGCGGCTCTGATGTTCTCGTTCATATCACCCCTGACGCTGACGACAAGATCGGTGTCTACCGGCTTAACCTTGAAGACTACTTCAACGTAGAGCATATCCAGCTGGGGCTGATAGCTTCTGTCGGTGCAGGTGCTTCGCGGACCTGGAATACCGCCACCGGCATCGTTCAGGGATTTATCAAACTTCTGTCGGGGTCGATCTCGATCCGGGAAAACCTCGGCGGGCCGGTTGCCATAGCCAAAATAACACGTCAGGCCACGGAAGTGGGCGGGATCGAGGGATTCTGGAATATCACCGCGATGCTGAGCATTACACTGGCTATCATGAATATTTTGCCCATTCCCGTCCTTGATGGCGGACATCTGGTATTTCTGATTTATGAAGGCATCACCCGGAGGGAACCTTCTGCAAAGGTGCGTATGGCATTGCAGCAAATCGGCTTCATCTTTATTATCGGGTTGCTTATCTTTGTGACTTTTAATGATATAATGAGAACGGTTGGTAATTAAAATGGATGTGTTTGCCGAGGAAGGACAACCGGTTATAGCAGAATCCATGATGATCGGCAGTATGATCGGCGTGGCCGGATTACTGGTGCCGGATCCGCCCGTATCTGTCATTCTCTACATAATTGCCGTCATAATCCCTGGTTTTACGCTTTTTTTTTTCCGTGACCCGGAAAGAAATATTCCCGATAACCCCGACTTCATCCTGGCCCCTGCTGATGGCACGATTGTCACGATCAAGAATGTTGAGGAAAATACCTACCTTCATGATAAATGCACGCAGATCAGTATTTTTTTGTCGTTGAGTGATGTCCACGTCAATCGTAACCCTGTTACCGGCACGGTTGAATACGTTCGTTATTATCCCGGAGAATACGTGATCGCCTGGCACGAAAAGGCGTCGGAGCTCAATGAGCGGGCGGAATTCGGGGTGCGGCACGCATCGGGAACACCCATATTATTCCGGCAGATTACCGGCTATATTGCCCGACGGATTGTATATCATATCGCGGAGGGAAATATCGTAAAAGCGGGACACCGGTTTGGCATGATGAAGTTTGGATCGCGTATGGACATTATTGTGCCGGAAAATGTGCATATATTGGCGAAGAACGGCCAAAAGACCGTCGGCGGCGAAACGATACTGGGGGTTATTAAAGAAGATCGATGAAATATCGTATCCCACGACGTAACAAGAAAGTCCGGCGTCGCAGAAGACCTCGCGTACGCCGCAAACGACGTCCGCTGCCGCGGGTGATGATTCCCAGCTTCTTTACTCTGATGAATCTTTTTTGCGGGTTTGCGGCGATCATTCAGATTCATGAAGGCCATATGGTGCCGGGTGCCTGGCTGATCGTGCTGGCAGGCCTTTTCGATGCATTTGACGGCCTGATGGCCCGCCTCACCAATGCAACCAGTTCCTTTGGCATCGAATTGGATTCCCTGAGCGATGTCGTGTCGTTCGGGGTAGCTCCCGGTTTTCTGATCTTTCGATTTGGTGTCGAACAATTATCCATAGCCGGCATCATTATCGCTGCCTTGCCGGCCCTGTGCGGAGCCATCCGCCTTGCCCGTTTCAACGTGGAAACGCGGGAAGTGACCCTCGACCATTTCCGGGGTCTTCCGATCCCCGCCCAGGCTATTATGCTGGTCGCTTTCTACCTCACTTTCCATAGCGAAACAGGATTATTTTTGCACTTTAAATATGGGATTAACAGCATCCTGGCCCCGATGGTGGTCCTCCTTTCCCTGCTGATGGTCAGTACCGTTCCATTCGACAAAATTCCGCGCTTCGGCCGGCATTATATCCGCAGGCATCGGGGACGAACAGTGCTCTTCATGGCTTACCTGCTGGCCATTATCTTATTCAGGGAATATGGATTGATGGCGGTCTTTACCGTATTCATTGCCAAGGGATTGATCCTGGCGGCCGTAAATTTCGTCCGCGATCTCAGGAATGACGGGAGAAACGGTGATGGCGAAGACGACATCGTTATTATCGACAAATACCTGGACGACCGGATGTACCGGCACTGAGGCCGTACCTGAATCACAGATTTGACAGGCTGATGAATTGCAGATTTTTCGTGCTCGTGCGAAAACATGTCTGAGATATCATAATTAGATTTTCGGCACTCAACATTCGGTTTTCAGGAGATCTTCGGAAGCTGACGGATGAAAGCATGTATTCCTGGTCAATATTTTTCCAACATCACAAAAAAATATCAACCTTATAATGAATATCCTCATTTAGAAATATGACATACATCGTCTATCTTGGCTCAAATAATTGTTCACAGATCAGGGGTTTGATCGTTTTCGCGTGAAAAGAAAAACAGTAAAAGCGGCGGTTATCGGGGCGGGTAATATCGGGTATCATCATTGCCGGATCCTGAAACACCTGGAAGGGGTGATGTTGTGCGGCATATCGGATATAGATGAAGATCGCATGAACCTGGTCTCGAGTGAGTTTAATGTCCCCATATATACAAATTATAAGAGTCTTCTCGATGAATCCCGGCCGGATATGGTGAGCATTGCCGTCCCTGTGCGCGACCATTTTCCCGTGGCTGCCTATTGCCTGGAGCAGGGGATTCCCGTACTGCTTGAGAAACCGGTTTCCGACCAGATTGATGAAATCGAAGAATTGATCAGACTGGCCCGGCAGCGGAATGTATTATTTTCCATCGGACATGTCGAACGGTTCAATCCTGCCGTACAAGCCCTTAAAGTGCTGATCGAAAATGGAGAATTGGGCAGCATCACCAACCTGATGGCCAGACGCGTGGGCGGGTATCCTCCAAAAATAACCGATATCGGTGTATTTGTGGATCTCGCCGTTCACGATATAGATGTCTTCCAATACCTTATGGGCATTAATCCTCAAAAAATCGAGATTCAGAAACTGCGGGTTCATTCTTCAGAAATAGAGGATTCCGCCACTGCCTTTTTACAGTATCCGTCGGCAGGAGGGGTCATTCAGGTGAACTGGATCACACCGGTCAAGATACGGCAATTGTCGGTTACGGGCACAAAAGGCCACGCCGAACTCAATTATATTGAACAGACGCTGGAACTTTATGAACATAATGTAAACCCCGAAGATTTTAGTGAGCGGGATTTTGTGGAATTCCTGCGAAAATACGGCCGGCCGCGTAAACGGATGGTTAAAGTCGACCGGGCAGAACCTCTGATGTGTGAGCTGAAACATTTCACCGCTGCAGTACGGGGAGAGGAAGAGCTGTTGGTGCGGCCGGAAGATGTACTCGAAACCATGAAAATCGTGTTATATGATTGTCAGAGATGAGAGCCTGGAGGAAATAGATGGGCAAGAATGGGAGGCTTTCATTTCCCGTTCCAATAATGGCACCCTGTTTTCACGGCCCCGGTTTTATGAACATCATGATAAACCTGTGCCGGTTCGTTTTATAGGATGTTTCGAAGGCGGAGAACTGGCAGGCGGGCTGGTCGGCGGTTACAATGATGATGAAACGGAATTTATTTCGCCCATAAAGGCGAGCTATGGAGGGATCATCCTTCCGCCCGTCTCTTTTGCAGATACCGAAGAGGTTCTGAAGAGTATTCTGGAATATTTTAAAACAAACGGCATTCGCAGGATTCAATTCACTTTTCCACCGCTTTTGTATAAGAAATATCTGGGAGAAGACCTGGATTTCCTGTTGAGTTATTATGGATTTTGTCAGTCCCAGGTCTTGATATCCTCAATCGCCTCAACCGATGAATATTCTGAGGAAACGATTAGCAAAAACGGCCTTTATTCAATCCGGAAGGCACGTAGATCAGGTATCAGAATAGCGCCGCTTGCCGATACGGAAGCGTTTTACGAGCTGCTTCTGCTTAACAAGAAGCAATTCGATCTCACCCCGACTCACAGCCTGTCCGAAGTGGACCGCCTGCTCCGGCTGTTTCCCAAGGAGATCACCCTGACAGGAGCGTGGCTGGATGACAAACTCATTGCCGGCACCATGACGATGCATTGTCATCCCCATGCATTGCTGATTTTTTATATTTGTTCTCTGTCTGAATACAACCGTCACTGTCCGGTAAACCTGATGATGCACGAAGTGTGTCTCCAGGCTAAAAATGAAGGAATTCCATTCGTCGATTTCGGCGTTTCCATGGAAACGGATACGGATAATCCCATGGACCCCCGGCGTTCCCTCATTTTTTTTAAAGAGCACTTCAACACCCGTGGGTTTTTGAGGGTTCGGCATGAATGGGAGATGAAGAGGTAGCAGCCGGTTGTCCGCTGAAAGTTGAGGATGCGGCTTTGGAGGTTGAAAACAATCAGTAATTAACTAACAATAATCCGTCAGAAATAGTACTTAAGCCCAACTGAATAGGCATCTCCGTAGCCTGTTTTGAAGGGAACGTAGGCAAAGTCGATATGGATGCCGTCTGTCTGGAAACCCAGGCCGAAGCTCGCGTTACGTGCGGAAGATTTAAGGAAGCGATAACCTGCCCGCAAATCAATCAGTCCGGCGATAGTAATGTTCATTCCGGAGGTGAGGTATCCACCTTTTTGGTCGCTGTAAGCGCTCTGTCCGGCCCCCTCGATGTTGGATTCATTGAGGGGTTGCACATAATCGGCGCTTACGGAAACGGAAACCGGTATTTCAGAATAACCCGGGGTAGCAAACTGAGCCAGACGAGTCCAGAAGCCGGCATTGAAGGTCGTTGGCAGGCGACTCTCCTGCTCATTGAGGGGATTCATTTTTCCGGCATTTAACAGCGTGGCGGAAATCCTCAACCGGTCCGGCAGAATATCGGCCGAGGCTCCGAAGTCGAATGCATATCCGCTGCTGCTCGACTGAAAGAAGGACTGATAGAGGTACAAAACGCTCACACCCACCGAAACGGGACCGATTCTCTGGGCGTAGGCACCGGACAGTGCAAGGTTTTTCAACGAGAAGGATCCCTGTGATGCGCCCGGTACCTGTCTTGCTTCGAAATGATTAACGGCATTGTTGAGTACGCCAAATGCAAACGCATGATCCCCCTTCAGGATATTGGCCGAGGCATAACTGATTTGCGTGTCCGAAATCCATAAGGTGTAGCTGGCACTTACGCTCGACAGCTTTTCTTGCGCCAGGTTTGCCGGATTCGTAAAAATATCGGCTGATCCGTTTAAGCCGGCGGTGCGGGCTTCTCCGGTCGAAAGAATATAGGCATCCGGACCGATTGTCAGGAATGGGAGGGAGGAGGTGGTCTGCTGATCCTGTGCCCATGCATTTGCAGAAATGAGGGTCAGGCAGAGTAACAGTCCGGGAATAAAAAGGGATAATCGTTTCATGGCTATAGAACGAATCTCAGTGCAAAAACATGCATATTGGCTACGCCGTCGGGCTCACGGATAAATGCGTAATCAATGGAGGGATGAAACCGGTCGAACGGCAGATTTACCGAAAACCCGAGAGACGGCTGCCGGGAGTATCCCGGGTGCTTCAGATCAAGGATCTGCCAGCCTCCGCGAAGCGTGATCCTCGGATGAATCCGATAGGCAACGCCGAAGCGCAACTGGCTGCTTGAAGTATGAACAACAGAAGAAACTCTATATTCGGTCGGCACAGCGGATATTGTCGTATCAATGGCCGTCGAAGAGATACGGGAGGATTGTATTCGTAACTCGTACTCGGCCGCCAGAATCAGCCGGGAACCGAGCAGCCGGTAAGAGCCGTCGAAACGAAGACGGGTCGGGAATTCATCCTTGGTCAGTTTTCCCGTATTGTCTCCGTAAAGGCCGGTGGTATCCCAGTGGTAGGAAGCAAGTAAATCCTGCAGGGCAAAACCCAGTCGCAGATGCGCAACAGGCTGATACAACAAACCCAGATCGATACCTGTGGAAGTGCTGGCATTCACACCCGAATAAAAATCGGCATAATTCAGTTTTAGCCCGATACCCGCCTCTATCTTATTGGAGATGTTGATCCCGAAAGCGGCAAAAGCCTGAATCTCCCGGGTTGAGAAGTAATCGGTATGATAGCCGCTTTGGCTCCGCCCGTCGATCTTTCCGACATGTGAATCCAGTAATCCAACCTGGAGGCCGGCTTTTGGCGGCAGCCTGAGCGTGAGATCAAGGCTGTTGAGGCTGCGGTCGAACGACATCGCCGCAACGGAGAGATCAACCTGGTGGCCTTGTACGAAAGCGGCCAGAGCGGGATTGTAATGGCCGTAAATCCCCTGCTCAGGGACCGATCCGATGGTGTTGCCCATTGCCATGCCGCGCGGACCAAATCCCATGCGGGTGTAGGCTCCGGCAAAACCGCCTGTTTGTGCATGGGCGTTTGTCATCCCCAGTGCGATCCAGATTGCCGCCATTATTACCGGCAGATATTTTCTGAAGGAAACCGGCTTTTTGGCCGGAAGGGAAGATAAAAGTGGATGGAAGAGATAGTTCATCTGCCGGTCAGTTTAGAACGAGGATTTTGCCGTCGGCGGTCAGGCCCGGGCCTTTGATCTGGTAAAAAACAACGCCGTTTGCGACCTCTCGCCCTGCGGCATCTTTTCCATCCCATATAGCTTCATGATCGCCGGCACTTACCTGCTGCGAAATTTCCCGGATACGATTCATCCCATAATCCCTCAAAATAATATGCACCATTCCGGAATGGTTGACATGAAATTTGATCCGTACAATTCGGTCCTGATCCGGAGAAAAGGGATTGGGATAAGCGTAGGTTTCTACGTCGGGCGCATCCGGTTGAAAAAGGTTGCCTCCCTTGAGAGGGAAATTCACCCGCGTGATGCTCCATGTTTTTCCATAATCCGTTGTTGAAGCAAGGCCGTCACTCGTGCCCGTCCAGAGGCGGTTTCCCGTTACGGCCACGCTATAATAAGTGGTTCCTTCTCCCAAAAAAGTATTCGCGCTGCGGATCTGGCGGATCTGATTCCAGGTCGAGCCGTTATCATCACTGATGAAAAGCCCGTTGTCACCTGCAGCAAAAACATAGGAACCGTCAAAGGCGATATCGTAAATTTTTTCGCCGGTCAAATAATGTTTGAACGTTCGTCCCTGGTCGTCCGTCGATACCACGCCGTACTGCTCATCATTCGAGGACGGCCAGTTCGTCATCCAGACGGCACCTGTTCCGGGCTGTTGGCGAATCGTGATGATCCAGTTGCCCAGTAAGCCGTTCGCCGAGCCGTCTGCAGGGATATGGTACCAGGTTACACTGTCGCGCGGGGCTGTCATTGCATTCGGAGAAATGTTCAATCCGCCGGCAGTGCCTGCATACACCTGCCCGCCGGTGCCGATCATGACGCCGAAGCCCAGGAAGTTATTGTCGGTCCTCGGGTCGTACGACGATTTTATGGGATAATCAGTAGAAAGGGTGTCGTAGGTGGAGGGCGGAAGGATAAGCCGTTCCCATGTTTTGCCGAAATCACGGCTTCGGAGGATCCCGGAGGCCCAGTTTGCAGAAAAGATGACGGATCCCTTAAAAGTGACCGAATAAGGCGGCGATTGCTGAGGTACCACGATCGGCACATAATCGACCGTACCTCCCCCATATCGAACCGTGACGGTATTTTTGTCCTCGAGAAATTGCGGGATGTATTTCCAATTCGTCCCGCCATCGACAGACAGGTAGTAACCGAGTCCCGTATCGGTTGTGTTACCTCCCGTCATATCCGCGTAACCGAGTCCCGCGACGATAGTATCTCCCCTGGTTGCCAGCGAATAAACCCGGCCCCGGCCTTTTTCTACCGTATCGGCATTATCAGGTGTGAACCACTCGTTTCGATTGTTGATATTCCGCTGAAGATAGGGACCGATCCAGAGTGTGTCGCCCCACGCCGCCATATTGGAGATGCTGTTCTGTGCGATCGGTTTCTGTAAGCCGGGCGGCAACGGACCGGTGATCTGCGCATGGACGCCGGCCGAAAGAACGATGAGCCCGAAAGAGGCACATAGGATTATCCTGCAAAACTTCATAATGAAAAAGGGCTCTGTGAAATCATAAAATAATGAGAGTGGATGATTTTCTATTTGATGAAAATGAGGCTCGTACTCACGGTATCGCTGGATAAACCCGACTTATCTATAGCATAATATTTCACGGTAACCTTGTCGGCTGTATTCTGCGCACCGACCTGAAGCGTTCGCGTGTAAACACTGTCTCCGGCGGTAATATCGCCTGATCCGCTGCCTCCACCCACGTCGTTCCGATCGCCGTCGTCATAAAGTTGAAACGGACTGCCCGCCAGTTTTCCGGTGTTGGCACTAATCAGGTCGAAAAGTACGCGGTCGATGTTATCCTGGCCGTCCGGGTCGGCGACTTTCGCCTGAAAAACAATAATCTGAGTGCCGGAAGCCGGGATTTTCACCGTATCGGGATTCGATACACTGATGAGTTGCGGAGGGCTCCCCTCAGCTCCGTTGATCGTGACCAGGGCCCGGAAAGTATTGGTGAGAAGTCCCTGCTTATTCTCGGCATACAGAAGCAGAGAAAACTCCCCGAACTGGTTTGCGTTCACTGTCAAATGAGCTGATCCGGTGAATCGATGGGTCTGGGCATCATAATCGTCCAGAACCCCCCGGGCGATTATTGAATCGGCGGCAACGTCGGAGAGCTGGAACCGGGGCGATCCCGAGATGGCGGTGGTATCGTCAACCTCAACGGCCAGATGGATAGTCAGCGTCGTGTCGCCCTCTGTATTGTTCGCGAAAGAGAACCTGGTGGGTTTGATGCTTCCGTTCGTCAGCAGGTTACGATTGGCCGGCGTAGAATCAACGAGCCCCGGCGTTTTGTCACACGAACTAAAAGACGCGATTCCTGCTGTCAGCAACAAGCAAAGAATGAGAATATGATTTCTTTTAATCAAGTGAACCCGATATTAAAGGTATAGTGAAAGATGCAGGGGATGCGGAAGCAAAACCCTCCCGGGGGCGATATAGCCCTGCAAATATACTCGGAAGGATGAGTGCAGTCAAACACAGGAGAGGAAGAGCCTGCAGAAAAGCCGGGACTTTGAAGATATCATCAGATCCACTATGTTTTTCGTGCTCGTGCTCGTGCTCGTGCTCGTGCTCGTGCTCGTGCTCGTGCTCGTG
>CAZNHE010000036.1:0-20523 GCA_964572735.1 uncultured Chitinophagales bacterium
GCCACTGCCGGGTGTTGAGCAATTTGGCGTGGCGGTACTTTTCGGCCCAGGCCTCGATGGCTGACTGGTCGGCGAGCCGGGACTGCGCGAGCGTGAACATGAGCCAGGCCCGACTTAGGCTCTTGGGAACGCCGTCTCCTTTCAGATACGCCCTCCCAGCTGCCTGGTAGCCGGCCGGCTCTCCGGCTTGCCCTGCACGCTTCCACCATTCAACGCCCGCCGCTTTGTCCCGGGCCACGCCCCAGCCATTGAAGTAGGCATTGGCCAAAGCCAGCATCCCCGCCGAACTTCCCTGCTTAGCGAGTTGTTGAGCGATAGTGAACGCCTCTTGCAGCTTCTTAGGACCACCAATGCCGTTTTGCAGGCAATAGGCGAGAAATGCCTTTGCGTAAGGGTGGCCCGACCGGGCGCAGGTTATGGCGATCTGCCGCGCCTTTTCAGGATTGGCCCTGACACCGACGCCGCTGATATACATCCAACCCAACAGAACTTTCGCCCGGATATATCCGCGCCCGGCAGCACGGGTGGTGAGCGTGACCGCTTTCTTATGGTTCTGCAGCGCCCGAGGGCCAAAACTATATAGCCATGCAGCGAGGTACATGCCGGCAAGATCATCCTCCTCCACCGCATACTCCGCTACCTCCAGGGCGTTTTTTGTGTCCTTACCAGCTCTCAAATTATACATTCCACCCACGGCCAGCAGTTGGGCGAACATGGTTTTGGCGCGCGGCTGGCCCGCATCCATTGCAGCACTCAATAATTTCGACCCCTGCTTGGGATCGCCTTGAAATTGTAGCGAGGCGTTGAGTTTGTGTGCCGCCTCCCAGGCAGCGCGGTGGGTTTCAGGAAGCCCGCTCCATTCGAACCTGGATGGCGGGATAAGGTTTTTACCAACGATATTCGCCCAGGCGAGCCAGATCTCCGCTATGTGATTACCTGATTTCACCTCACTCTGAAGGTATTTCAGGTATCGCTGCCATCGGGGGGCAATTGCTGTCTTTAGATACGCCTGATACATTGACGATCGGACTTTTCCAGCCACGTAATCCTGCGTATTGAGGAGAAAATCAGCATCCCCGGCACGCGACATGTCCAGATGATGCAGGCGATAAATCACTGCCTCAATCTGCTGGTCTGAAAATCCCTCGGCCTGGGCCCTGGCCTGGAGTTTAGTTGCTAACGACCGGACCTGATCTTTTGACAGTGGCTCCACTTCGGCAGCCGGTGCAATAATTATGAGCGCCAGGCCCAACATGAGTGCCGCGATACAGCCCCCAATAAGCCAGCGATGATACAGGCGCTTCTTGGGTCCCGCTGAGCTCTCAGCAGCAGAGGATCGGAAAGAGAATAATCTCATTTTGCTACCCATGATTGCACCAATTCAACGCATAAAGAGGAGGAACCGGAAATCATATCCTCTCCACGAGGAATCTGACGATCGTGGTGAGAAACTTACCGCCATGAAATTTGATTTTACATAGAAAAGCATAGACGGCATACCCCAATTTAAGAAGACCAATTTAATGCTTCATTTTGCTCCAGTCAAGAGCGGAATTCAACCTGTCCTATAAAAATCATAGAGATACTGATGAGCGCTAAGGCTTGGTGCTAATTCCCACAGCCGACTCACCTTACGCCCTGGCCGTGGCCCTCAAAGCGGTACTTTTCTATAAGGCAATGAATTATATCTAATGCACGAGTAATTTGCGCGCCCCGGCGATCATACAGTTCAGGGTCATCTGGGGAGTGAACACCCATTTCCGCCCGGCAGGTTATGGCTTTGGTAATGCGTCCCGATCAGATCGGTCGGAATCCTGAATGGGACCAAAAGTGTCGGTTTTAAGGAACTGATCAAATTGGCAGGAAACAGGCAAAGAAGGATTCGGGGTCATGGAGGCAGGGGTTCGTGAGGGGTGTATCGTTTTCCCTATGACACATCAAAGAACAGCTAACCTCACGGCTACGGCTTCTTCCTCCCGGGTAAATAGTAGAACCGCATTTTGGGGATCAACCGTTATGTCTCCTTCCGATATCTGGTGCAATGCCTCGCAATAGATACGTAACTGTTGATCATAACCGGCCTGGCGCGCATGTTCCACATAATTGTGATCCGGCAGATAAGAAGTTTTGAAGTCGATCACATGCCAGTTTTCGTCCTCATCCTCAATGAGCAGATCGATCGTCCCGCTGATCCGGGAAGCATCATTCAGGCGGGATTCGAATTCGACTTCGTGGCGTATCATCCCGACTTTTGAAAAATGTTTGCGTAACCATATTCTTGCATGATCTGCATGTGTGAGGATCCCCTGAAAGTCCTCTCTGACCTCCTTCTCCTGCAGGGAGTAACCTCTGTCAATCAAAAGATTGCCCAGTGATTGTTCCTCCAGGCTGCGGTCGGACAGGTTTAGCTCGACCAGTTTGTGTACCAGTGTACCGGCCTCATCGGCGGACACAGCTTTCCATTGACTGACTCCGGCATGGCTTCCCGAAAATTCGTCGCTCAGCCGTGTAACGGGTTTCAGCGGTACGGATCCCAGCTTCATAGCCGTTCTCAGCGACGGAGTCATAAGCCGTTTGCGCATCTCCTGGTGGCGTCGGGTATCGGCCGCCATGCCTTTTCGGCACGTCCTGACGATGGTTTCCAGCTCTGCTTCTGTCAGATTTTCGTGCCGGAATAGCGCCGGAGGAGAGGTATTCCGCCAGCTATTGAAGATATCGCCGGGAGTGTTTTTGCGATTTCGGATCTTTTTGTACGTCGCCGTATCACACAGTACCAGGTGGGTCTCGGCACGTGTTACAGCCACATAAAACAGGCGCTTAACTTCAGCTATTTCCCGCAATTGATCCTGATATTTCAGCCAGGTATAAAGAGGTGTGGGCCGGGGGCTGTCATTCTCCTGTTCCTTCATCTCTATCTTGCAGGCGAATAAAGGAGGGATCTTCGTCTTCCATTCCGGGCGGCACAGATAGATGTCGTTGCGGGTGCTGTTTCCGCCATTGTACAAGTCAGGGAGTATCACCATTGGGAATTGCAGCCCTTTGGCGCCATGGATGGTCATGATCTGAATGGAGCCGGCCTGTGGGAGAACCGCATCTTCCTCTCTGGCCTCTCCGGTGATTTGCACGGACAGGAATTCTACGATCTCAAAAAGATTGCCTCTTCCATTCTGTTCCAGGCTATGAATGGTATCAATAAGTTTGTCGATGTTGTGTGCGGTCTGTTCCTGGTTGCGGAACCCCGAGAGAAAATCCGTTTCATATAATGCCCGCTCCAGCAGCTCCGAAACGCGTTTATACCGGGAGTCGGAACGCAGGGAAATCAGCAGAGGTATTATCTTCTCAAGGACCAGTTGGTCGGGTGGTATGAAGAGGGCGGACCTGGGAAGTGCGTCTATAACGGCGACATCCCAGTAGGAGAGGTCCCGGCCTCCGGGATGATGGTATCGGAGATTGCGGAGAGTGAGCATCCCGGCATCGGAGAGACCTGCGAAAGGTGAGCGCATCAGGCCCGTGAATGCGATATCGTCGTGAGAATCCAGCAGGAAAGCAAGAAACTGCCAGATATCGATAATTTCCTGCCGCTGATAAAAGCTGCGGCCGCTGGTAACGACGAAAGGGAGGTTATAGAGCCGCAACGCCTCTTCTATCACCGATTGATGAGTGCGGGATTTTAGCAGGATCCCCACCGCCTTCTCGCCAAGCCGGATCTTTTCCCCGATCGACCGATATTCCCGGTCCCGCTTCCCCGCCGTGATTTCATACAACAACTGTGCGATACGCAGAGCCTCCAGCTCATGATTATCCTCATTTAGCAGCCTGAGAGCCTCCTCATCAGCAGGATCATTCAGTGCAGAACTCTCATAGTCAAGTACTTTCACCGATCCTTTTGGGAGCGGCTTTCTAATATCCTCCGGTGGAAGGGCGAGATTTCCGGGTTCGGCGCGATAAGGATACCGGGGATGATGGTCGGCAAAGGCATGAGCGAACAAGTGATTGGTGAAGGTTACAATCTGTTGATTGGAGCGGAATGAAAAAGGAAGATTGCCGATGTGAAACGAGTCCTCATTTTCAACAAACTCCTGTTCCGCCTGACGCATCACGGCCGCATCTCCGCCTCGAAACCGATAAATCGCCTGCTTTATGTCGCCGACAATCATAATGTTACCTCCCTTATTCAGCCGGGAAAGCTGTTTGACGATCTTCCATTGGCGAAGGTCGGTATCCTGAAATTCATCAATCAAAAGAAACCGGAAGCGGGAACGGAGCTGATTAGCGACGGCCTCATTTTGGTCCATTAGCAGGCCGGTTAACTCGATAAGATCCGAGTAGCCGAGCTTCCCCTCGCGGACGCGCCTGTAGCGCATATAGGTTTTCCATGTCAAAGCCAACGCCGATAAATCCCGGAAATTCCAGTATTCCAGGTCGGCGGGACCGGCATCACGGTTCGCAGGGCTTTCTGCAATTCGCTTCTGCAGTTCCTCCTGGGGCCATTGCAGGTAATCATCTATGATCTGCCAGACTTCGAAAGTCTCTTTGAAAGAGGAGGTCAACGGATTAAGTTCGGAAACGTATTCCTCCTTATCCTCCTTCGAACCATTGAGCTTTCTTTTTTGGATCTGCCCTCTTTGGGTCAGAAAACCGGTGGCGAAATCTTCAATCGTTTCCGGCATCTTTTTGAGCCAGCCGGTGCCGGCCAGCGACGTAATGACCGATTTATAAAGATTCTCAACTTCTTTCCATTGTTGTGCAGCCAGTTCCTGCAAAATGGATAAATAATCCGGGATATCGCAGCATGAGATTTTCAATAGCTCCTCCTCATCCAGGCCGGACAGATTCTCCAGTAACGATTCTAATTTCCGCCGGCCGAGCTGGTTCAGTTGGCGGATCAGTTCCTCCGAATCGCGATAGAGCCGGTAGAAATCGTTGTGCCATTCGAGGGAGAGCAGAGCTTCGTTATAGTCATCGAGAATTTCATATCCATTGGAAAGGCCGGCTGAAACGCCGCTCTGATCCGGACGGTCATGGAAAACAAGTTCGGCCACTTCATCCGGATAGCATTGAAGAATGCGATGGCAGAAACCGTGAAAGGTCATGATGAAATTCTTGCTGAACTCCCGTTTTTCCCGCCGCAGGTGACTTTGGAGCAGGGGATCATCCGCATGCAGAATTGCCTCGCTGATTTTCTGATAGATGCGTTCCCGCATCTCCGAGGCGGCATCTTCGGTAAAGGTAAGGGCAAGGACTTCATCAAGGCGGCAGGGGCGCCGGGGGTCTTCCCCGAACTGCCCGGTAATCAGATTCAGTACCCGCTGAGTCAGGTTATAGGTTTTTCCGGTTCCCGCTCCCGCCTTCAGGATGATGTTCCCGCTGTCGTTCTTCAATAGACCTGCGATCGGGTCTAAAGAATCCTGCTTGCTATTTCTGGTGGTTATATCCTCCATGCTTCCGGCATCGTACACATAGTAAATTATATCAGCTACAAATAGACGGTTCTGATTTCCTGCATATTTTCACAGAATCTAACCTGAATCTGCAGGAATGTCTGCATAATTCCGTAGGAAAATTATACGGCGCGGCAGAGCGGATTAATCCGGCGGGAATATCCCGGTTCCAATATAATAAGATCCATCGCCTCCGTTCATCCATGAGCGGGTTGTTTTTTGCTTTAAAGAAGCCTGAACCTGGGGATCATAGCGAATAATCCACCGGTAATCGGAGTAGGGCAGCGGGGCATCGAACGGGGTGTGGAAATCGCCCTGCTGCATATGGTTTATAAGCCGGGGGATACGCTCATCCATGATTTCCGCAAGGAATCTACGGAGTTCATTCATCCCGAAAAGTCCCCGGTATTCCTTTCGCTTTCTGGCATTGTGGAACACAGTGCTCTCATCAAAGCAACCGATGTCGCCGAGAAACCCATCCCAGTTTATATGGTTCCAGGCTTTCCCGACCGGTAAAAGATAATAGGCCCCGGTCACAGAGGTAAATCCCTGATCCAGCAATACCTGTAGATAAACGGGAAGCTGAAAGCTGAGGCCCAGATTGACTTCTTCATCGAACTTTTTTGTTCCGGAAGCGCTGGTCTTATAATCAAATACAAATGCTTTTTGGTGAGCCGCGTCCACTTCTATCCGATCAATGATGCCGTTCAGGCAGACCGTCACATCCAGCGATTCCGGCTGCCATGATCTTTTCCAGTTATACTCCATACAGAAGGGTTTGTCGCGCTGCGGATCGGCGGGATGAAGCTCGCCGGCGGGTTCGGGCTTCAGGCGTGTCTTAAAAGCAATTTCTTTGTGCAGGAAACCCTCCAGAATCCGGCGAATGTTCTGCTCCAGAACCAAAGGAAACGGAGAGTCGTGATACCCCAGCATCTCCTGGTTTTCGGTCAATATTGAAGTGATGATAGTATTCATCCGGCTTCGGGCCGCTTCCATAGTTTGTTGGGAAGGGTAAATGACTTTCGGATAGCCCGACGCAGATCCGGCTCCCGGGGTATAAAAATCCTGCAAAATCCGGTGTATCAGGATGCCTTTATGGGTTGATTCGGCTTCGTCCTGAAATTTGTGCAGCGGCCGGAGTCCGAGGACATAACGGTAGAAATATTCGAGGGGAGCATTGGCATACAGATCGAGCCGCGTGATTGAACAGTTGAAAGACCCGTCCTCTGCATTTTCATCCTCCCACCACCGTTTCTGTTGTGCCCGGATGAGTGCTTTCCAGTCATCCGGAACATCTGCCCTCAGATCCCCATCGTACAGCCCCATTTTTTCCTTATTGAGCCGCTCGTTACAGATTGCCGAAGTAAGCTGATGATGAGAGAGAGACCCCTTTTCCTGCCAGTTTCCGGCAACGGATCCGTGGATCAGGGAAGCTTCATGCCGCCTTTCATCGGCTGTAGTCAGATAAACCGAATCGTCCGGAACGGGCCAGTGCCATTTTTCCGGTTTGTCAGGCGACCATCCGAGACACTGGACGACGTCCTGCCAGAGCGCCGAACCAATGACGGATTGATTATTTTTGAATTTCGGCCGTGAAAGAAAGAGCTCCCGTGCGTTGTCCATCAGCCGGGCGAGCCGGTACCAGGATTCGGAGAAAGGATCGGCAACCCGGTGGCGAAGGAGATCCGCCAGTTCCTTTTGATAGCGGAAGCGGAGATAATCATCCGGCGCCGGGTGTGGAAAGCCCCCTTCATTCAGGCCAATGAGAAACGTACTTTTGTCGTGGATCTCCGTGAAATGGCCGGCATCTGCAATCAGGACGGCATCCGGGAAATCTTCCGTCTGCTCATAATGTTGTTGAAGCTGGAGCGTCAGCAGATTGAGGAAGCCTTTCATCGGTATGCGTGTGTGAAGATCCAGCCTCCGGCAATTCTCCGAAAGCTCCTGTAACAGGCTTTCCAGCCGTTCAAGATAAGGAGTTACCTCCGAAGGCTTCTCCGATTGCGTACCGATGAGCTCGCGCGCCCAGGCAATCCATTGGAACAATTCCTGAATTTCGGGCTGTTCAAACCGCTCCCGGAACCGCTCCAACTGCCGGAGTACCCGGCTGTAATAAGTCTTGCTTTTTTGTAGTGTTTCAAGCTTCCGGCCGTTTCCCTTTCCTCCAGGGTCGTCTTCCGCAGCCTGTTGTGCCCGGGCAATCAGCCGTTCCAGGGTGGGGGCTGTTCCGGAGACAGCCTCGGAAAGCGTACGGAAATTGTGCTCACGACAGAATTGACAGAAGCTCCGTAAATTGGGTGGTTTTGAGGCGTCGTCCTCCTTCAGCAGGGGGAGCAGAAACTGATTATCGGCGAAAATCTGATAAATGTCGTCAATTCGGAAAGCATTTTGTGAGAACGAGAGCATCAGCAGGAAACGCCGCATGACCGGCTGGCTGAGCAGTGTATGTCCCCGGCTGAGAGTGACGGGAACCTCACATTCCCGCGAGAGAGGATCTGCCAGAAATTGATAATCAGACAGGTTCCCCGTCAGTATACAATAATCACTGAAGCGGCTGCCGGGTTGTCCGGCCGGTATTTGAGATACCTTCCAGCGGATCAGCCTAAGTGCATGGCGAAGTTCTTCCCTGCCGTTGTGGAATTCCTCCAGATACAGCGGATGTCGTAGCCGGAAATCAGCGGGAAGAGGCGTTCCTGCGGCGATGGCGGCAGGCAGGGAGTCTTCCTTTTCTCCGAAAATCGTATTCTCAGGCTGATAGACCGAGATACTCAGTTTCTCCCCTGCCTTTCGCAGCCTGTTCGATGCACACAGATGCTCACAATCGGCCGGCATCGTTTCCGGGCGATATTGAAATAACATGAATGAAGTGTCGGGTTTAGCCTTCAGGGAGGCGAGCATGGTGCGAATACCCAGCTCCCGGGACCTGGTAAGATAGCCGGGTTCATATAAAATATACGTGTGGAAGGTCAGCCAATGCCCGGGTATAGGGGGCAGCAAGGCCGGAATCTGTTCCCGGTCGGCCCATTGCCTGGCCTTCAGCATCTCCTGGTATTGATTGAGCAAAATTCCGAGGTCTTCCTTTTTCCTGTCCGGATTTTTCCGGATAAGAGCCAGTAACCGGCCTAACGGTTCATCCGCTTTGCGAAGATCGGATATGATATCCGAGACCGCATTCACCGGGGAGGGAGCAGCAAAGGCACGAAGTTCGGGTGTTGGATGATTCTGCAGCCATTGGTTCAGGGTAAAAGAACGTGTTTGATGATCGAGGATAACACCCGGCCGCTGCCGACCATCCAGGCTCAGGCGGGCCAGATCATCAAACCAGTGATCCAGGGTACGGATATCGGGAGCCGGACCCCGGAGTTTGTGCTGCAGTGCCCGCCGCAGCCGCTGTTTCGTCAGCAGGTTATCCACCAAAATCAGGCAGTCGTCAACTCCCTGCCGCGCAAGCGTTCTCACCAGCCTCTTCTGGAGAGCGGTTTTATCATCCCAGGTGTACAACCAGATATCCATAATGGACTTAGAGTTTAAAGTACATAGAGTTTGGAGTGCCTAGGGGTTTTCCAAAAAGAATCCCCAAAGGTGTAGTGTCTGGGTACAAAAGATAGCATAACGGATGCCACGTTTATCCTTCTTATAAAGGTATTTCCGCGTTCTGTAGTGGTTCAAAGCCTTCTCAAAATACTATTGAACCGGCTACTCTCAAAGAGGTTTGTATAATAGCTTTGTAAACTGGCAGCATAATGTCACCCTTGTGAACCATGATTTGCCGGATAGATGAGGATGTGCAGGATTGTCTGTTTGGATGGGTTTCAATCTGAAATCATTCCGTAGATGTGTTTTTGTAGCCTGATTTTATCATTTCGGAAATGAATGACGGTTATCGGTGGAAAAATCAGTGCAGGGAATGGTTGGCCAGCTCAGGAGACATCTCGTCGGCGGTGTCTTTATCCGGGAGCCGGATCATATGATCGTCGATCATCAGAGAAGAAATGCTGAGCAGCGTCACGTCGATGAGTTTGGTAAGTGCGTTGTTCACGAGCATGATCGCAGCGATGGCAACTGCAGGCACTTTCAGAAGGGGTGATATTTCTATGCTGGCGTTGGCCGACAAAATATCCAGGTTGGGAAGCAGAGGAATGCGGTCGATGAGCAGGCTTACAGAAATGAGGGTATACCAGACATCCATATCGACATCAGGCAGCACAAGATGCCATTGCAGGATCGTCAGAAATTGGGTCAGGAGCAATCGTCCGAAAAGAATGGAAAAGACGGCGAAGGCCCGTTTCGCCGGCATGGATATCATCATATGGCGAAAAATGATGAGAGCGGCAATCATCAGGACGATAAACGCATCTCCCATATACAAATACATCCGGCTGCCTCCGTTAAACCACGGGAATAATTGCAAATGCCGGGTAAACAGGAAAAGGGAGAAAAGTCCGAGTGCCACCGATGTGGATGCAATCGACGACAGGATATTGTAATCCTTGATCGCTTTGAAAATCTGGTCGTGGTCTTCGTGAATGTTCTTCTGGGCCCATAAATAGAAAAATACCTCTCCAGAGTAACCTATCACGTCTTTGTTATATACCCGCTTAACCAGAAAAAGAGGAAAGATTTTCCGGACCGAGAAGCGCCAGGAGAGCCGGTAAATGAAAATTTCCGCGATGGGAAGGGAAAAATAGATAAGGACGAAAATTATATAAAAAAACGGGTTGGTAGGAAGGGCGAAAATCACCTTTTCCCATCCAATGCCCGTCAATTGGTAGAGCAGCCAGCCGATCACCAGAGCAACGAAGCTTCGGCGTGACCACAGCGCTATTTTCTTTCCGAAAGTGCTTTTAAAAAAAGCGCGAACTTCCGATCCTATATGTCGAATCCCTGGGAAACCCATATTCGTCAGTCACTTCCGAAGCATATAGTTTAAGGATGGATTACAATTAAGGGCTGCAACCGGCATTGCAGCTCCTGTTCCTTTACATGATTATCCGTGGAAAACTTACTACAACAAGCAGATGTATGATAATCGTTCAACATATTAGCCGGTGAAAACGTAAGGTATTTGAGAACAGACAAATATACAAAATCATCGCTGGAAATAAATGGCAAAGTGCAGGATGGTTTTTTGCTTTGTCGGACAATACAAATCCGGCTGTGTAACACAGAAAAACGGTTCCATGGTTTATGGTCAGATCTATAATCCGGCATGCTGTTTCTAAAAAGAGCAGGATATATAAAGATACTTCTTCCATCGTAAAAACAGATATTCGGATATGGCAGATGATGATGCATCAAATCAACCTTTTTTACGGTTATGTAATTTTTCCATCAAATATGCCGCAGAGGATCCGGACTCCGGCGCGTATTTTTACATGTAACAATTTTTGGGATATACGGGATATCTGTACCTTCCATTTGTGTTCCCATATGACCTTCAACCTTCAACTTTCAACCTTCGACCCCATGGCGGTTACCAATCAGCAGATTGCGGAAAAACTAAATGAAATCGGCACGCTGAAGCGCCTGGCAGGCGAAAACGAGTTCCGGGCACGCGCCTACGACAATGCGTCCCGCGCCGTCGAAGGTCTGGACGGCGATATCAACCGGTGGATCAAAGATAAGAAGCTGAGGGACATTCCCGGCATCGGAGAGTCTATCGCTGAAGATATTTATGCCTTTGCCGGGACAGGCAACATTCCCGTTCTTGAAGAACTCCGCAAAAAAGTTTCTCCCGAACTGGCAAAGTGGGTCAATATTTCGGGAATGGGACCCAAACGAATCTATAAAATCCACAAAGCTCTGAATATAACTACCATTGATGAGCTTAAGGCGAAAGTGGATGATGGCTCCGTGGCCGCCCTGCCGGGTATGGGAGATAAATCGGCAGAGAAAATCCGGAAATCGATCGAGTGGATGGAGAAATTCTCCGAGCGGTGCCTGATCAATGAGGCACTTGATATTGCCGAACCGATGTTCGACTATATGAAAGGGCAAAAAGGCGTGGAATCGATCGATATTGCGGGATCTTTACGGCGGCGCCTCGAAACTATCGGAGATATCGATCTCTTGATAGGAGCCGATTCTAAATATACTGGGAAACTTTTCGACGCTTTTGCCAATCATGAATTGGTAACCGAAGTACTGGGGCGCGGGGAAACCAAATGCTCGGTGAGAACCGAATCGGGCCGTCAGGCGGATCTGAGAATTGTGAAGCCGGAGCATTTTCCTGCGGCGCTGTTGTATTTTACGGGAAACAAGCAGCATAACGTGATTCTGAGGCAACGTGCCCGCGATCGCGGCTGGGGACTCAATGAGTACGGCTTATTTAAGCTTTCTGATGATGGAGAAATTGATTTTGACCATCCGTTGGGTTATTCATCGGAGAAGGATATTTATGAGAAGCTTGATCTCCATTTCATTCCTCCCGAATTGCGGGAAGCTATGGGGGAAATCGACTTCTTCGCGAAACATAAGAAGATCGAGTTGCTTGAACAGAAGGATTTGAAGGGAATCCTGCACGTGCACAGCACCTGGAGCGACGGGAAGTTCTCTATCAGAGAAATGGCCAATGCCTGCATTGAGCGCGGATATGAGTACCTCGGACTCACCGATCACTCTCGCACTGCAGCTTACGCGGGCGGCCTTAGTATCGATGATCTGAAACGGCAGTGGGATGAGATTGATGGATTGAATGAGGAATATGGCAAAGGGAAGAAATCCTTCCGCATCTTAAAAGGAATCGAATCGGATATTTTAGGAGACGGTCGCCTGGATTACCCGGATGATATCCTGGAAAAGTTTGAGCTGGTCATTGCCAGCGTGCACTCCAGTCTCGATATGCCGCGCGACAAGATGATGAAACGATTCCGGGAAGCCATCAAAAACCCGCACACCCGCATTGTCGGCCATCCTACCACGCGGCTGCTCCTCAGACGAAACGGAAGCGACCTCGACATGAATGAACTGATCGAACTGGCGGCTGAACATAACACGGCCATCGAAATCAACGCCAACCCCCGCCGCCTCGACCTGGACTGGCGCTATGGCCGCAAGGCAAAAGAAGTAAAACTGATGTCGGTCATTTGTCCCGACGCCCACACCCTTGCCGGCCTTGACGACGTACGTTACGGCGTATCCATCGCCCGCAAAGGCTGGTTCGGCCCCGACCGGATCCTCAACACAAAAGGCGCCAAAGAATTGTTAAAGTGGTTGAAGGTTGAAGGTTGAAGGTTGAAGATTGGGGGTTGAAGATTGAAGATTTGACCCGTCCGGAATAGCCGTAGAGCCGCGAAGTTTCGCGGCTCTACTATAGCCTAAAAACCCCAGAGCTTTTGAAAACCCTGGGGGGCAAATTGCAGGTTAACAGGCAATCGCCGCTTACAACCCTTCCGCCAGGATGGTTGCCGGGTGTTTTGCCGTGCGACGAACGCCGTCGTGTATCTGGTGGCGGCAGCTAAAGCCCGGGGCGCAAATAAGCGCATCTTCTTCTGCTTCGCGCAGCGCAGGGAAGAGCACCAGTTCTCCGATCTGCATAGAAACTTCATAATGATCAGCCTCATATCCGAAGGATCCGGCCATCCCGCAGCAGCCTGTTTGTAAATCCACCGGTTCAAATCCGCCGGCTTTCAGTGCTTCCAGAGTCGGGGTAATCCCCGTCAGTGTTTTGGCATGACAGTGCCCGTGAACGAGCACTTTTTGTCCCCCGCCATGAATGATTTCCGAAAGTCCGTGGGGATGAGGCATTGAGTCAGAACCGTTAGTAACAAATTCTTCGAACATATAACTGCTTTGAGCGATCATTTGTGCTTTTTTCAGTTTTTCATCATCACAAAGATCCAAATATTCATCCCGGAAGGTGAGCACCTCAGACGGTTCTATTCCAACAATAGGAATGTTTGCTTCTGCATATGGATATAGCAACTCAATACACTGATGAACCTGACGCTTCGCCTGATCCAGCATTCCTTTAGAGACAGCCGTGCGTCCGCTCGATGACACCGGCGTGGCAATCACATGATATCCCAATGCATCCAGAACCCGCACCGCATCACGGCCTATTTCCGGATTGTGATAGTTGGTAAATAGATCGATAAAAAGCAGCACCTCCGGTTTTCCGGCCTGATTTTTCGTTCCATAATTTCTTCGATACCACTTTTCAAAGGTTTGCCGGGTAAATGACGGCAGCCGCCGTGCCGGATGGACGCCCACAACCCGGCGAAAAAGTCCGCGGCCCAGTGCCGAATGGTTAAACCGGTTAGTCAGGCCGGGCATCTTTGAGGCCAGCGGATAAAACCGTCCCGGATCGCCGAAAAACCGGCTGCTCAACGGAATCCCCAATTGTTTATGACGGCCGTGCAGAAATTCCGATTTCAGCCGTGCCATATCGACATTAGCGGGACATTCGGTCTTGCATGCTTTGCACATCAGGCATAAATCGAGCGCCTCATTTAATTCGTCCGAGGTGAAAGCATCCTGCTGCTTCCCTGAAAAAAGCTGGCGAAAGAGGTTTGCGCGCCCACGGGTGCTGTCTTTTTCCTCGCGCGTAGCCATGTAGGAGGGGCACATCGTGCCGCCGCTGGCCGCTAATTTCCGGCAGGCACCTACTCCGTTGCACTGCTCGGCAGCAGCGGCGAAACTGCCCTCTTTCCTGTAATGAAAGGCGGTTTCCAGGCGTGGCGTCCGGTAATCCGGTGAATAGCGCAAATCGGTATCGACCGGTTTCGCATTAATGATTTTCCCGGGGTTGAAAAGATAACCCGGATCCCATATTTCCTTGACCTGTTTCAGCAACGGCATCATTTCTTTGCCCAGCACCTTCTCGATATATGGCGCCCGCGCGCGGCCATCTCCATGTTCGCCGGAAAGAGATCCTTTATAGGAATGAACCAGGTCGGCAATCTCCCCGGCCATCGCTTTCATCTTTTGGATACCCTCTTCGGTCTTGATGTTGATCACCGGACGCAAATGCAGCTCCCCGACCGAAGCATGGGCATAAAAGACACAATCGGTATTATATTTTTGGAGGATTTTCCGGAAATCCCGGGTGTAGGCCGGAAGATCCTGGACACGAACGGCGGTATCTTCACTGAAGGTCGGCGTTTTCTCCTCACTGGCCAATCCCATCAGGAGCCCAAGTCCGGCTTTTCGCAGATTCCACACTCTGCGCATTTTATCCGGATCGTCAATGATGGGAATGGCATATCCGAATTCGTGTTCTGAAAGGTGCGCTTTCAGCCTGCCTGCCCGCTCTTTCAGTAGTTCCGGATCGTCTCCATCCAGCTCGATAATCAACAAATATTGAGGTTCTCCGTCCAGAAAGAAGCGGTTTCGACGCTGTTCAATGTTCTTTTTCGTGGCATCAAGGATGATGTGATCGACCAGTTCGACGGCTGAGGGTTTGAAGGAGAGGATCTCAACCGAAGCGCGCATGGCCTCGTCCAATGACTGAAACTGCGGAATGATGAGGATACGGTGCTTTTCGGCTTTTACGAGATTCACTTTCGCCGAAACGGTCATGGCGAGGGTCCCTTCGCTTCCACACAGTAGTTCCGCCATATTAAACGGACGACCAGCCGGATTGAATGGCTGCATGGTACAGAGCTTGTCGAGCGCGTATCCAGTATTTCTCCGGATAATTTCGGGATGAGGAAATGCCTCAAGGATGGCTCCGCGATGCCGGCCGATCAGGTCGAGCGTCTCCCGGTAAATTTTTCCTTCCAGATTTTGCAGCCCTTTCTTCCGTTCCAGCTCCTCCGGACGAAGCGGATGGAAAAATGCGGTTGATCCGTCACTGAGAATGGCTTCTATTTCTAAGATATGATCCCGCGTGCTGCCGTATTTGATCGACCAGGAACCGGCCGAATTGTTGCCGATCATCCCGCCGACCATACAACTGATAGTTGTGGAAGTATCGGGACCAAAGAACAATCCATACTCCGCTGCCTCCCGGTTCAGGGTATCCCGGATGACTCCAGGCTGCACATGTGCCCAATGTCCGGCGGGATTGATATTCAGGATATGAGTCATCCGGCGGGAGACATCCATCACGATTCCGCTGCCCGTTGCCTGGCCCGCCAGACTGGTGCCTGCACTTCGTGCCGTTATGGAAACCTTATTCCGTGTTGCCCAGCGAACTAGTTTCCGTATGTCCTCTCCTGATTCCGGAAAAGTCACCCCCAAAGGTTTTTCTTCGTACATGGATGCGTCGTTGGCGTAAAGCGAGCGCGTAAGCAGGTCGGACTGAATAAAATCCGGAGCAGAGGCGGGAAGAAGTAAGGAATCCATGAAGTAACCAGCGTGATTTTATGCAGCGATTGGCACAGATGAGAAATTGATTCAGCAACTCTGAAAATCGGTATTTATAAGATTATAAGTAACCGCTCAACTTTTGCGCTTCTTCCGGTTCTCGCAGAGGATCGCTGAGTGAGCCGCAGAGGTTCGCAGATTTTTTGCGCCCCGGGAATCGGGGCGTATTCATCTGCCCCCGGCCCTCGGCTCGGGTACGAGAAATTCTCAGAGGAAGCAGGTATCTCAAATTCACGCTAAAGTACGGATTTAGCCACCGGAATTAAACGGGGAATTGTGCGAGCGCTCTGCGGACAATTTCGTCGCCGATCGACAATCCGGCTGTGGCTGCCGGGCTGGGGGCGTTCAACACGTGGATTTCCCGTCCATCGGCAACGAAGGAGAAATCGTCGACTATTTCACCCTTAGGAGTCAGTGCCATGGCACGAACGCCTGCCGGTGCCGGTTCGATATCCTCTGACCTGAGTTCGGGAATAAGGTTTTGTAGTCCTTTCAGGAAAGCCTGCTTTGAGAGAGAACGGTGCCATTCCCCGAGCCCCATTCGCCAGTGCCGGCCTATCAGTTTCCAGAATCCCGGGAAGCGCAATGTTTCGAGAGTATCGTGCGCATCAAAAGAGAATTTGCTATATCCCTCCCGCTTAAAGGCGAATACGGCATTGGGTCCGCATTCCACTCCGCCAAGAGCCATACTTGTGAAGTGCACACCCAGAAAAGGGAATTCGGGATTGGGCACCGGGTAAATGAGCGTTTTCACCAGGTGCTCTGCCCCGGATTTCAGCTTATAATACTCTCCACGGAAGGGCACGATTTCGGTTGAAGGAGTATAGCCGGCCAGTCTGGCTACGCGGTCGCTGTGGAGTCCTGCACAATTGATCAAAAAGCGGCTGCTGTAGGTTTCATTTTCAGTTTCTATCCTCAGTCCGTTAGGTTCATTTTTGATGCTGCGGACTTTCCGGCGGAAGAGGATTTCCCCTGACCGTTCCTCCAATAGTTCCTTTAGCTTCCGACAGACCCCGATGAAATCCACGATGCCGGTGTAGGGGACGTGAATAGCCCGGAGTCCCGCGACATGGGGTTCGATTTCATGGAGTTGCTCCTGCCCGATCAGCGTGATGTCGCTTAGTCCGTTTTGCTTTCCCCGTTCATAAATAGCCTGGAGCCGGGGGAGTTCTTCGTCGGTTACGGCCACAATCACCTTTCCGCAGATATCGCAGGCAATGCCGTATTTCCCGCAAAAATCAATCAATTGCAACCGGCCGTCCACACAGTTGCGCGCCCGGTAACTGCCCGGTTTATAATAAATGCCCGAATGGATGACCCCCGAATTGCGGCCCGTCTGATGAGCCGCCACGACCTCTTCCTTTTCCAGAACCAGAATATTCCACCCGGGTTTTGCAAGGGATAACTTGTAAGCCGTTGAAAGACCGACGATACCGGCCCCCACGATAGTTACATCGTATTTCATCTTCAGAATGGTGTAATTAGCCGTTGTTTTATATGCCTCATCCTAATCAATTCTCAACCTGTGGCTTTTCGATCCCTGTGCCTCGTCGGCCAGCTGGCCGGCCTATAGCCTCCTGTCAAAACGCTGCACGCCCGTTGAACGCGCGGGTCAGGGTAGCCTCATCGATATATTCCAGTTCCGTACCCATCGGGATGCCGTGCGCGATGCGGGTGACGGTGATGCCCAGCGGCTTCAGCAGCTTATGGATGTAATAAGCCGTGGCTTCGCCCTCGGTATCCGGATTGAGAGCCAGGATGATTTCCCGGACATTTTCTTCCTCCGACTGAACGCGTGCGAGGAGTTCCTTCACTCGTATGTCATTCGGGCCCATATTGTCGAGCGGGGATATCACACCGCCCAGCACGTGATATCGTCCGTGAAATTCATTGGTTTTCTCGATGGCATAGACGTCGCGGACATCCTCAACCACGCAGATCGTTCCATTGTTTCGTTTCGGACTGCGACAGATCGGGCAGGGGTCGGTGTCGGTAACATTATAGCAGACCGAGCATCGCGTGATGGACGTCTTCATGTCGATCAGTGCCTGGGCCAGTTTCCGCACCTGTTCCTCATCCTCTTTGAGCAGGTACATGGCCATGCGCTGGGCGGATTTCCGTCCCGTGCCGGGAAGACGCGCCAGTTCTTCAATGACACGTTCCAATATTTCAGAAGTGAGCAGCATAAATCAGGCAGGGGAAGGCGGGTTATAAGCCGAATTTGCTCAGGTCCATGCCCGGTAATCCTCCCGGAAGGATATTTTTGGTGAGCTCCGACATTTTCTCTTTGGATGCCTGATCGGCTTTCTGCAGGGCTTTGTTAACTCCGGCGACAATCAGATCCTCCATCATTTCCATGTCGTCGGGATTGACGATATCCGGATCGAGCTGTATTCCAATGACTTCACGATTGCCGTTTGCCCGTACCTTCACCATCCCTCCGCCGGCTTCCGCAGTGATTTCGAGTCGCGAGAGTTCTTCCCTGAGCTCTCCCATCTTGCTTTGAAATTCGTTAATCTTGCCAAACAAATCAGCCATGTTATCCATGAAAGGAGTCCTTTTTATCAATTAATATTCCAATTCCGCCCCGAATAAATCTACAATGAGCCGAATTGCAGGGTCTTTCTCCTGTAGTTGTTTAAAACGGGCATAAGGGTCGTTAATTTCCTGCTTTTTATTGGATTTTCGCAATTCGATCCGCAGGCTCAGCGGCCGGTGGAAATAACCGCGTAACTCCCGGCCAAGTCTCCGGCTGTTCTCCTCGAGTATCCGCAGAGTGAAAGAATCGTGACACGGAAGCAAAACCTCATGATGATCCAGGTCTGCAGGCTGTAACCGCCTGAAAGCAAGAATGACCGCCTGGCTGAGGTCCGTCTGTTGCTCAAGATGAGCGATAAAACGCTCCCATTCATCTTTCAGTTCGTGCAGATGCAGCGGTTCGGTTTCCATATCGGCCTGAGGAACCAGGGCAAGATTACCGGAAATGGATCCCGCTTCCTCCGGAGGTGTCTGTGGAGCCGGTGCCAGTGCTCCCTGATGATAACCGGCAAGAGCCGGATTAACGGCCTGATTCCGCGGCCGCGTCAGCGCCGGTTTATCAAAAATCCCGTGGGTATCCGGTTGCGGCGCGCTGGTGTGTCCGGTTTCCTGTGGAGCGGGATCAGTAACCGTTGCCGGCGGGGAGAGTTTCTTGTTTCCCGGGGAAGCAACCGGGTCCGGGTCGTAACTCACGCTGCTGTCCGCCGAAGAACTCCCCTCCTGTCCGGTTCTGCCGGACTGCGCCCGGCGGAGTTCTTCCAGCAATTCATGGAGTCCTTCGGCACGGGTCATGGTGATGAGTTTCAGGATCACGATCTCGAGCTGGATACGCGGCTGACCCGCTTCACGGATCTTGAACTGGGCTTCGTTGGCCAGATGAAGCATCCTCATAAGGTCATCCTCTGAAAGCTGCTGCGCCACGGTTGCATAACGTTTCCGGGTATCCTCCGAAGTCTCGATCAATTCCATATTGCGTTGGTCGAGCGCCAGGTAAAGATTACGAAAATGTTCGGTCAGACTTGCTATCAGTTCCTGGACATCATAACCTTTCTGCAGAAGATCATCGATGATGTGGATGCCGGCGGTGGTGTCATGGTCGAGCGTTGCCTGAGTGAGTTCAAAAAGCCGGTCACTGCTTACCACATTAAGTGCCTGCAACAATTCCTCATGCCGGATGTCGGATCCGCAAAAAGCAATGGCCTGATCAAGCAGCCCGAGAGCATCCCGCAGGGCGCCGTCCGCCTTATGGGCGATGACGTGCAGTGACTCATCATCAATCGTGATTTTCTCCTGTTTACAAACGAACTTCAGGCGATCCACCAGCTCCGTGATTTTGATGCGCCGGAAGTCATACCGCTGGCAGCGCGACATAATCGTGGGGAGCACCTTCTGCGGCTCGGTAGTTGCAAAAATGAAAATGACATGGGCGGGCGGCTCTTCCAGCGTTTTCAGCAAGGCATTGTACGCCTGCTTGCTGAGCATGTGAACCTCATCGATAATGTAGATCTTGTACCGGCTGTTCTGAGGCGGGATGCGTACCGTCTCGCGGATGCGATGGATGTCGTCCACCTTGTTATTTGAGGCCGCGTCAATCTCAATGATGCTCAGCGTGTTGCCCAGCGCCTCGCCGTCCACATCGGCGTCAATCCCGTTGATCGTTCGCGCCAGCACCCGTGCCATGGTGGTTTTTCCTACGCCACGAGGACCACAAAACATATAGGCGTGCGATATCCGGTTGTTTTCAATGGCATTCTTGAGTGTGCTGCTCACGTGTTCCTGCGAAACAATGTCGTCAAACGAACGCGGACGATACTTACGGGTCAGGGCGATGTAATGGTCGGGCATTTGCGGAGAAAACCTGTTTTTTAGCTCTCCAAAAGTTTTAAACTTTTGGAGAGTTCATTTATTCATCATCAAACAAAATATTAATTATAATGATGAATTGTTGAATGCAATATCGGGAGTAACGGATAATTTGTCGGATAGCGGTTGCGGGAGGCAATATCACCGGATTTTTTTCGGGGAGATGAAATGGGAAGAACAAAAGCGGTATCCTTTTTGAGGCATGTCATCGCGAGGAGCCCATTATCCGCCGTGGCGGACAACCTTTAATGGGATGACAGAGATGAAAAATGGTTCAACGGCGACGGGAAAGAGTTCAAAAATGATCAATAAGCAATGCTCACCATTCAATATTCAAGGAAGAGCAATGGCTGAGCATTGAACGTTGAACATT
>CAZNHE010000036.1:20623-26317 GCA_964572735.1 uncultured Chitinophagales bacterium
GCGGCGGGTTGTATAACCGGGAGACAAAGATGTCAATAGGAGATTGCAATTATTCACTGTGGCGGATAACCATTGATGAGGGTGGCAAAGGGATGACTTGAATGACTTTTCTTTTGTCATCCCCCGATCCATTGCCGATAGAAGACTCGTTGTCGGACTTTAGTCTCATAGGGCCGGGTGCCTTTGCAGGGCCAAAGCCCGATTTAGAGAGATCCCTTACAATCCGTGGCAATGGGTGAGAAGATGTCAATAGGAGGAGCCCGGATGGGCGACGTGGCGATCTCTTCACAACAGGCAACTCGTAGATTCAAAGGTTACCTTGTGTTGTCCTGAACAAGAATGGTACAGAACAGGGCTGAATTCATCATGCAAAACAGATAAAGATGTCCATAAAAGTTTACATTGACCGAAAAGGAAGAAAGGGGAAAAGCGTTACGGTAGTCGAAGGCATCCCGCACAACCCGCAGGTCATCGAACGGATGGCCCGCGATCTGAAGAAGCAATGCGGCGCGGGCGGAACGACCTACCAAAAAACGATTGAAATCCAGGGAGAGCACCTGGATAAGGTTAATAAATACCTGAAGAAAGAGGGGCTGATGTGAATTGCAGTTTTGCTTACATTGAAAGGTACCCGGTAAAAAGGGCTCCCGTGGATCACACTAAGGATCACCACTCCCGAAGCCGGGAGGTGTGAACGATAGCTTCAGTATAAGTTATTATAACATAGATTTGTATATTATGGAATGATTATTCCGCAGAGATCAAATGTCTATCAGGTCTGACTGAAAATGTAATAGATAACTTTTTTCATCGTGAATATGAACATAATGAAAAGTCTGATGATAACACCCCGGAATGAAAAGGACTTTAAGTTCGTGAAGAAACTTATGGATAAGTTGGGATATCCTGCCCGTGAGTTGAATGAAGAGGAGATGGAAGACTTAGGGCTGCTCAGCGCCATGGTTCGGGAAAGAGAGGGTGACTACGTTAGCGAGGGAGAAATACGGAAGGCTTTGAAAAAGAGATGACGGTTCTTTTTGAAAGATCTTTTCTTAAAAACATCAGGAGAGTGAAAGATGAGAAGATTAAAGAAGAGATCAATACACTCATTGATGAGATAAAAAGAGTTCAGGTTGTTCAGAGCTTGCCAAACGTCAAAAAATTGAAAAGATACTCTTCTGCATACAGAATAAGGATTGGTGATTATCGCCTCGGCTTCTTCCTGGAGGAAAATCAGATCATTATGTCGCGATTTCTACATCGTAAAGATATTTACGAATTTTTTCCATAGGAAGCAGCTTTTTAAGATTTCTTATGGCAGGAAGATCGAATTACACATCATCTTTCTGAATATTCGTTCTTCGGAGAATAATGAATATTGAAGAGCCTGCATTCAGAAAATCTTTTGATAGTAGGAGGGCAGGCTTCAGTAAATATCGAAATTAGGATGAATAGAGGAGGTTGTATGCGGTTGTTTATGATGATTTAGGATGCAACCGGCGCTGCCTCCATTTCTTATGAAATTTATGAAGGGAGATGTAATACCATTCATAACTGGTTACCGTCTGGGAGGAATAATTGTCATAGAAGTCTGTGACGCTATTTGTCAAAAAAGATGAACATATTATATCCTCGAAATCAGCAGTCTTTCGAAACATGTTATGAAACGAATCGAATTTTTAAAACATCTGGCCGGCATCATCATGCCGGGGTGGCTGATACCCGGCGCATTAATGGCAACAGGTACAGGGGACGTGAAGCTCTATGATGGATGGATTGCCGGCTACCGTTACTACGAGGGTCCTGCTGTAGAAGGAAATCTGTATGTCGGGCGCCGCCTGCGACTCCATCGTGAGCCGGGAAATCCGTACGACGAAAAAGCCATTGAAATTTATGCCGGAGATCATAAGCTGGGTTACATCTCCCGCTCGGATAACACGATTCTTTCCCGGCTGCTGGATCAGCACGTGCCGCTGCAGGTCCGCGTGGGGAATGTTCAGCCGGAGGCTCCAACCTGGAAACGCGTGAAGGTATGCGTGGGGATGAATGCGTGAAGGTGATAATTGCAGAGCTATTGTAAAGATGCGAAATTTTGTGTCTCTATAGACTCCATAAGACAATGGTATTTAACCTGAGCCTGGATAAGTATCCTGGAAATCGTCAGGATTCTTTTTCCGTGGTATGGAGGGATAGACCGGCTGCAGGCGACTTCTCAGTTGTGAACCACAAATGCCTGATGTGAACGTTTGTTGGACACCCCTTGTGAGTCCCCTCCAGGGGAGGGAAGAGTTTTTTCCTCCCTTGAGGGAGGCGTAGGTGGGTGTCCGATGCGGATTTGCATCAAGCACTGTTCACGGGACAAGATGACTGGTTGCCGGCCGTACCCGCAGTGCCGGATGCCCCGCTCTGTTGGTCCCTGATCTCAGATCAGGGGCAAGGGTTTTGTTCGTCCAAAGAATTTTCTGTAAGAAAATCACCGGATTTTCAATATAGAATCTCCGCAGATCGATTTTTAAGTTGCATTTAAAATTGGATTAACGTATATCTCCAATACATTACATCACATAAATTAATGATTCAGGAGGTCAGGATTGGCGCAAAAAATGGAAGGTGGTTGTGCCCTGTGGATGATTGTATCGGAAACCGAACCCCGTACTCTTTACCTTCCCGCGGGATTATTGACATAAGGTGGTTTATGTTTTCATGGGTTACATGCATAGAGGAGTGTTGAAATGAGAATCCGGCTGATCCTGTCGGTCGCAGGCAGGAACCATATTATCCCGGTCAACTATCAATATGAATTTTCGGCGTGGATTTACAAAACGCTGCATTACGGAGATCCGGTGTTTGCGGCATGGCTGCACGATCAGGGCTACACCGAAGGGAAACGGAGGTATAAGCTCTTCTCGTTTTCCAATGTGGAAACGGACCGCTACAAAGTGGCGGGCGGCCGGTACCGGATACTGTCGGATGAAATCCGCCTTATCCTGACCTTTCATATTGATGAAGCGGTGCAGCATTTCATCACCGGGCTGTTCCGTCACGGAAATGTTACCATTGGTGACAAAAAGAGCCGGGTGGATTTTGAGATCAGGACCGTCGAAGCACTGGAGCAGCCTGATTTTACCGGAACAATGCGTTTCCGTGCATTGTCGCCCGTTTGCGTAAGCCGTCCCCTGGAAAACGGAGGCAGACTGATCGCACAATATCTCGCGCCCGATCATCCCGAATACGAGCGCCGTTTTTTTGAGAACCTGGTGATGAGGTATAACAGCCGGCCTCAGCTTTCCAAAAGTTTCAAACTTTTGGAAGGTTTCGATGGATGGCACTTGTCGCCTTTAAACAAGCCTAAATCCCGGCTTATAAAAATCAAAGCCGACACCCCGCAGGAAACACGGATCCGTGGATACCTGTATGATTTCGAATGCACGGCCCCGGCGGAATTGCTGCAATTCGGCTACGAAGCCGGCTTTGGTGAAAAAAACAGTTTGGGGTTTGGATGTGTGGAGGTGGAGGAGAAACTTTTGGAAAGTTCTAAACTTTCCAAAAGTTAAACTATAAGGAGAGAATAATAATGAAAGAGCCATTTGAAGAACATAGCGTTTACCACATTTACAACAGGGCCAACGGTGAGGCCGACCTTTTCCGGGAAGCGAAAAATTACGACTTCTTCCTGCAAAAGTGTTATAACTATATACACCCCGTGGCGGAGACCTATGCTTTTTGCCTGATGCCTAATCATTTTCATATGATGATACGGATACGGGGAGTGGAGGAACTGGATAAGGAAACGTTCCAAAACCTCCAAGGTTTTAAAAACCTTGGAGGTTTCGTATCGCAACAGTTCAGCAACTTCTTTAATAGCTACACCAAATCTTACAACAAGATTTATAAACGTACGGGTAGTCTCTTTCAGCCAAACGTGAAACGTAAAAGAGTAATCAGCGATATCTATTTCACCCGATTGATCCTGTACATCCACAACAATCCGGTGCATCATGGATTTGTAGAAGATATGTACGACTGGCCTTATAGCTCGGTGCACTTGTTTGTCGATGAACGACAACTTTCCAACAGTTTTGAACTTTTAGAAAGTTCAAAATGGCAGGTTATCGACTGGTTTGGTGATGAAGATGAATTTCTACTGGCTCATAAAAAACCGATAACGATGGAAAGCGTATTTGATTAATTCTGTAGCGTAAACCTCCAAGGTTTTCGAAAACCTTGGAGGTTTAAAACTACAAAAATAACAATGGACGATCATAAACGCCTTTACACACTTCTTCAGATGATCCGTCTGCTCAGCGAATCGGGCGGGTACCCGGTAGATCGCCTTGCCCGGCGCTTCAAAGTAACCTCCCGCTCAATCTATCGTTATTTCCGCCTGCTGCGGGAATGCGGTTTCGACCTGGAGAAAAAAGGCGGGCGATACCTCTTCAGGCGCAAGGATCATGCGGATAACCTGCTTCCCCTGCTCACCAACGACGAAGCCACACTGCTCCGCGACGCGGTACTGGCCATGCACCCCTCCCATCCGCAAAAAACGGGGCTGCTGAAAAAACTGGAATTGTTGAGCGACCCGCAGCAATTATCTGAGCTGATCGTGGATGCCGCTTTGTCGGAAGTAACAGGCAAACTTGCCCTGGCCATTCGCGAAAACAAGATGGTGATCCTGCACGGTTACCACTCGCCGAACAGCGATACCGTGCGCGACCGCCTGGTCGAGCCGCTGGGCTTCAGCGTAAACATGCGCTACCTGTATGCTTTCGATCCCGGGCAGGACATGGTGCGGCAATTCAAACCGGAGCGCATCACCCGGGTTGAGATAACGAAAAAAGACCGGCTATCAGAGAGCTCAGCGAGGGTCCGGAATATCATTGAACGCTACCGGACCCACAAGCCCGACCTGTTCGGGATGAACGGGGAACCCCGGTGCGCGGTGCGGCTGCGTTTGAACCGGCGGGCGGCACACCTGTTACTGGAAGAATATCCCGAAAGCGCAATTTTGGGAGTCGGGAAAAAGAACCACCGTCATTCGGATGAGCAGGATGATTCCCATGAAGTCGTCGATATCCCCGTCAATGGTTTTGAAGGAGCAGGCCGCTTCGTACTCGGCCTGCCCGGAGAAGCCGAACCGGTGAGTCCCCCGGCCTTCCTCCGCTACCTGAAAACGAGGATGAGCCGCAGCAATTTAACCTACCATCAAAAAAAAGTGCAGGATATTTAATAGTGACGGTATTTGTCAAAAATTGGATGCATTATGGAATATGATTGGGAAAATCACGATAGAATGGAGAAAAAATAAAGCAATTGTCAAAGGTAACAATTATTATAGAGGTAAGCTTTTGTGAAGAACGTAGTGTGTCTATAGATATAGATGTCAAATTGGATAAGTTAGTTGTTATTGACAATTTGGAAAGGCATGACTGCAAAATGTTCCCAAAATCTTAAACGATGGCCATGCAAGAAGATATAGGCAATCATATAATTCGATTAACTGAGTGTCTGAGTGTCTGAGTGTCTGAGTGTTTTGACCAGCGACCTGATTGATCCCAATACCGTTATGTCTTTTTATGAAGATAGCTTGCCCGATGATCTGAAAATGTCTACCTGTGCGGAACTACTTGGTCTACACGAGAGGAGCAGCAAGCTCCCTTACATTATGAGCACTAAAAGGAGGCTTTCTTGCTGGTC
>CAZNHE010000037.1:0-23778 GCA_964572735.1 uncultured Chitinophagales bacterium
GAAAAGCTTCCAGTTGCTATAATCTACCGGCTTTCCGTTTAATATGGGCGTCTTGCCGTATACACAGACCATGTGGTCTCCGCGCAAACTGGTAAATTCGACGCGCGGAACGGGCCTGGTCGAGGTCTTAAGCGGCAATGCCCTGACTGCTTTTTCGAATGCTTCAAATGAAGGATAATCGGCAGCATCGGCTACCTGGACCACTGCCCCGTTTTTGAGCTTTGTGCTATGCAGGCGATAGTCGTCTTTTTCTTCAATCCACTTGTATTTCGCAAGCGGGTAATAAGCGATATAGGCATTGCCCCCCTGGCCAAAAATCCAGCCGGATTTATCTGTTACGCGGCGTTCCATCGTCTTTGGGAAATACCCTTCCACTGTGGAATACCGGGCACCCTTTTTGATATCATACAGAATGACCAGAGCATCTTTTTGCTGATAGAGCTGCTCATAAGGCGATCCGCCAACCCATTTTTTAGGATTGTCATAGCTGCTCTTCGATTTGATGACCGAAGCCGTCAACAACTTGATTTCTTCGGGAAAATACATGCCGAGTTCATAGCCGGACGAATGGGGCTGGATGGTTTGTATGGAATGGTTGCCTCCACGCGGATCAGGCACCGACCAGGTCAGATCCCAGCTTTGCTGCTGAATCGGCTGCAGGAGTCCGCCCTGAATGGATCCTATGGCATAATCCTTACACATGTAAATGTACTTGTACACCGGCTTATCCATAATCCGGCTGAACCGGATCCGGTGCCGTGTCCGCTTCAGCTCGTAACTGACATATGGCCTGGAGCGGTCGACGGCGATATCGCGAATGATCTCCGGCGGCTGATAACCGCTCATGGCCATCATCAGCGCCGCGGCATTATATTGATGATACGACTGAGGGTTTTTTGTGGTATGAGACGAATCGTCAGATCCGTGCGCCACGCTGTCGCTGGTATTTCCCCAACCCAGCGAGACCACCTGGTTGGTCACTTTATGTACGAATCCGGTGAGTCCGCCCGTATTTCCCCAGGCCAGCCAGGCCACCGGTGTCGAATTATCTTTCCACTGATGATGGATATAATTAGGATAGATGCGGCTGTGCGCCCCGCAATAGATGCCATTCAGATTGTCGATGGCAAAATCGGCCAGGAAATAATCCAGCAACATTTTCGCCTTCTTCTTCATCACCGGATCGGCTGAGAAAGCGTACAGGTTGCTGAGCGGTGCAATATATTCCAGGTAATAAGCCGGAGAATCAAACTCACCCTGCCCCCTGGTTGTTGTCAGTTTGATCCAGAAATTCAGGTAATCTTTGGCTTCTTTATAATTTTCAGCCGAACTCCTCCCGTTGAACCAGCTCGAAGCCGGTTCATCCGGAAACATCTGTGAGATCAGATACATTGATGAGTAATACTGGAGCCAGTGATTCTCGGTATCTCCCCGATAAGGATGATAGATTTTCCAGAGTGCCCGCATATCCTTTTTGAGCGAATCCGGGTAATACGGCCGGCCCGTAAATGTGGCAAAGATCACCGGCCACATCCAAAACATATCGCCGCTCTGTACCACTTTCTGCCGGCGCGTAAGAGAATCCATAATGGCGATGGCGTGATCAATATCCTTCCCTTCATAGAAACGCGCGGCCGCCTGAAAAAAACCCCATCCCGGATCATTCGCATAATGAGAGACAATGGCATCCACCCGTTTCTCGTACTTCAGGTGATATTCATAATTACTTTCCCGGATCGGTTTTTCCTGCGCATTTGCAGGAGGCATACCGAACGTTAATCCCAATATAGCTGCCAGTCCGGCTGTCACGATTGTTTTTTTCACTCTCATTGCGCACCTCCAACAAAGATCATATCCCATACTTCCGCATTTCTCAACCCGGCGTAGTGCCAGGAATCCCCTCCAGACGCATCCAGATTGCTTGAAAAAACGCCTGCTCCGACCGATCCGGCCCATAACTTATCCTTCTGCACCGGATCAAATATCAGTGCATGAAAATCGAGGATGGGCAATCCTTTTTTATGTTGTTTCCAGGTTTTCCCGCCGTTGGTGCTGATATACACGCCGGTCTGAAATCCTGCGGCCGCCATCAGATCGGGATTATCCGGATCCACCGCAACGGCATAAATGGTCTCTTTGGCAATGCGCCCCTTCACATAATGCCAGGTCTGGCCGGCATCATGGGAGATGAGGACCCCATGATCTTCCGTGCCGGCCAGCCATAGCAGTGGATTCGACTTGCTTTGCTGAATATCGCGAACTTCTACCTTTGCCGGACCTACTTTTTTCCAGTCGGCCGCTGCATCTGTGGAACGATGAATGCCGCCCTCACCGCCCGTAAGGATATAGGCCCCCTTCTGTTGGTCGATCTGAATGGTTTGTACATAAAACTGGTTGGGAACCGGCCCATCGTACCCGTCATTCAATCCCGTACTCGCCGAATCCCAGGAAGCGCCCTTATTAAACGTTCTCCAGACGCCATAGGCCGTGGCAATATAAGCCGTATCGGGATGAAACGGGTCGATAGTCACGTCCTGAACTTCCGTGATGGTCCAGTCGGTAGTTACCCGCCAGGATTTCCCTCCATCGAGCGTTCTCAGCGCCCCATTTCCGCAGGCCATGAAGATGAAATCGGGATCACCGGGATCATAGGAAATTCCGAAATTGCGGGTTTTGTGCCATCCGTAGTGGGTCCACGTGGTATCGTGATCAAAACCAAACAGTCCGCTGGTCGGAGCTTTCATCCCGACTACAAAGTTGTTTCGCTGCACGACCGCAGCATAAAGCCGGGGAGCCGACTGCGCCCGGACTATCCCGGGTGAGATGATTAGGACCAACAATAAAAATAGCAGGCAAAAGATCGTAAACTCCGGTATCTTCCACCCCGAAATCGAATTGTCCTTAAAATAAACTTTCATTTTCATTCTACAGATACGTTCGTTGTCCGGAACTTCCCCCGGACAACTTATCAATGTTGCAACAGCCGTTTATTATCGATCAACAACCCGTTAATAATACGCTGCAACGACTAAAGGTACTCATACTGCGCATGCAAATAATGAAATTTTTTTCAATTTTGAAATTTTTTTCACTCCAACGATAACTTTTTCTATCAATCCCGACCCGGATTCCAACATTGAGTCCATTCTCAAAAGCAAACAAATATAAAGATACCACGAAGGCACCAGGATACGAGGAACAACAAGACGCTTTATTTACAATAACCTGCGTTTTGCATCTCCTCACATACTTTACGAAGTCTTTCCGTTCTTTGCGGCAGGAAAATAAGCCGCAAGGATCATGGAGAAGGCTTGCCGGAGTCACAAAAGAACCATCCCGAACCTGATTTTAAGCTAAAGACTTTGTGACTTAACGGCTAAAATTACTTCCCTGGAGCGTACCAAAATTAACAGTCTGTACCCCTATGCAACAAATGAAGGAACAAATAAGCGATCTGCTGACTCCTCCCTATGTTGATACTGCCAGTGGCGATATTGGCCGTCAGCAATTGGGAGCATCTCTGAAAGCCGTATGGACCGATCCGCTGCCCGACGAACAGGGAGCACCCGATCGGCGGATTATCCATTGCAGAATCGTTGAACTTGCTGAAACGGTAAGGCTTTACAGAGTAGGGGTGCGAAAAGCTTTAGGCTATCACAAATGCGGGAGTCATGACGACATTGACTGGATTACTTCCTTTCGTCTGCTTGCGTGGCATGAAGGAAACTGGGATGTCATCCATTATGAAAAGGACATTCCCCCTCCGGATCCGGATGAAATCATCTGGTTTGATCTGAAAGGCGCGCCGGCTTCATCGGTAATCATCGAAGCGCGCAGCTGCGGAATCGACGAGTGGTGGACGGGATGGAATCTGGTTCACGACGCGTTCATTCTTGAAGCTTCCAGGCCGGAAAAGCACGTGCTGAGAAAAGAAAATCGCCATACTTCTTCCGTGAACCATCTTGATAATGTTCCCGAGGGGGTAGAGGCAGAGATCAAGGCGGGGGAAGTCCGGTACAAATCCCGCTTTCTGGAGGTCGGCTTTTATCTTGGCAAATCCGGCTTCTCCTATCTTTCCCTTGATGAAACGGGGCATGGAAATACGCAAAATAATCTGCTCCGCTATCATCCGGGCATGAATCTGCAGGGGTTCCGGCTGCATCCGGTCGGGCGGCATGCGGTTTCGGGGTTGTTTCTCAGGTATGATGTGCAAGGCACGACAAAGGTAGAAGGAAACAGGGTGACCTACGAAATGGAGATCCCGGAAATCGGCCAGAAATGCACTCTCGAATGGACCGTACTGGCGGATCGCCTGATGCTGCATGTCGAACGCTCCGGCTCGCAGGATATTGAAGCCTGGGAATCGGCGCTTTGGCACCTGTCGCTGGATAGCGAAGCTGCTGTAGCCAGTGTATTGGGAAAGATCACAAAAAAGGGAGAGACAGGCATTCTCGGTCTGCCGGCGATTCTTCATGTACCCGCTTACGGCAGCCTGATGATCGACTCGGAGGATCCGGGCGTGCTGCTTCGCTCGGATGCCGTCCGCCCCCGCAAAATGACCGTTCTTCAAATAAAACTCGGTGAATTGCCGACAAAAGAGGGGTTCTATTACCTGAAAAGCGGAGCTTATTCCGCGAATATCGAAATAAAAGTTCATCCGCACGAATACACCCTGGATGATGAAACACCGGTGGAAATCCGCACAGCCTTGCAGCGGGCCGCGCTCACATCGATGACCTATCGTCCGGATACGGCCAGCCTGAGCAATAACGGTAACTCGATGCATTGTTACATTTCGATGGACACCTGGATGGGACTGGCTCGCCGCATCGGAATGATCCTGCCGGGGTTTCAGGCGATGGAGATGGTCCGGGAGTCCATGCAGCGTTGGCTTGACGGGGCCCCGGGCTATGCCACCGGACGGATGCTCAATTATGATGATGACGGGTTTCATCAGGCTGAGGATGAATATATCATGACCGGAACGGCCTGCCTTCTGGGTCTGGCCGGGATGCTCGAATGTTCGGGATCTCCGGAATGGCTCGGCCGTTTTTCCAACCAAATACGAAACAAGCTCGCTTTGATGAAAGCCCGCGATGTCGACGGAGACGGCCTGGTTGAGAGTACTTACCGCCTGGGGGTCAGCGGGCAACATGACTGGAGTACCTGCTGGTTTGACGTCATTTCCTTCGGCTGGAAGGATGCCTTTTCGAACGCCCTTCTTTATCCGGCTCTGTTAAAACTGCATGAACAATTCGTCCGGTTAGGACATCCGGATCTTGGCGAAGGTCTTTCGGAATGGGCGGCTCAGATCAAAAAAAGCTACTGGCCGGCATTTTATAATCCCGAAACCGGATGGCTGGCCGGATGGCGTTGCAAAGAAAACCGTCTCCACGATTACGGCTTTCTTTTTGTGAACGGCGCGGCTGTCAATGCAGGTCTGGTCGAGGAGGAAAAGGCCGGGGCCATCCTGCAAAAACTGTGGAATGAAGCGCAGAAAGTCGGTTTGCATGATTATCAGTGGGGGTTACCGGGCAACCTGTGGCCCGTTCCCGACGATGACATGGTGGATATTATGCACGGAGTAAGCATGGGATACTATGCAAACGGCGGTCGGACTCATGCCCATTCGCAACATTTCGTTTCCGCGCTTTTCAAGGCAGGAATGACGCAGGAGGCCGAACTTTTGCTGCGCGAACTCTGCAAAAGCATGGGCAATGGTTCGGCTTTCGGCGCTCTGAACACCGGCGTCGACTGGCGTTACTGGGACGGCTGCCCCTGCGGCTACGAAGGCCTGCTAACCGACCAGTTTGGAATTTTGATGGTCGCCATGGACCGGTATGGGAGATGAGAAACCTTGCGGTTTTTTTCCCTCCCTTGAGGGAGGTGCAGGTGGGTGACCGGTGCCCACAAATCAGGTTGTGCTATAGAGAAAGGATGTGACTCCGCCTTTTTTTACCCCCGTTGCATGGATAGTAATACTCGTCGAACACCCCTGTGGTCCCCTCCAGGGGACGGAAGAGGAGATGCATGTTGATCCATTGGATTTCTTCGAAGGATAATTCCAGAATCAAGTTTAGCCATGATAAATATCCATTAGTCACCTACAGTATTTCATATAGAGCCTATAATCCGGACTCAAGGCCAATGTAAGGTAAGACCAGCATCAAGATTGAAGGGTTTTCAGAGGGTTTTCACGAGACAAGTAAGAGGGATAATGAGGCTAATCAGATAGCGGACTAAGTGCTTGCCAATGCGCAGCTTTTCTGTTAGAAGACACCCTATAAAGGAATTGTAAAACAGGATAATTCCGAACGGCCTCAAAACCTTGCGGGTTTAGTAAAAACAAAAGCTTTCCAAAAGTTTAGAACTTTTGGAAAGGTGATTCACCGTCTATGGCTGCCGGAGAAGCTCTCCGGCCTACTTTCCTTTCTCTATATCTCTGCTTTTCCCCTGGTAGTTGAGGTTGATCAGGGAGAGTTCTCCCAATTTTTCATGAACCACCGGATCGGCATGCAGGGTACCGTCGAATCCGGCTTTGACTCCCATAAATCCTTCAATAACAGGCTCAAAAAAGGCCAGTGCGGCGATACAGGACCAGTCGTTAATATAAAGCTGATCACTCGTAACCTTCAGAGCACCGCCATCCGGTTCCGGCGGAAATACGTCTTCTGCAAAATGAGCCTGACCTAACGGACCCTGGCGCGTCGTCCGGCTCAGCCCCTGCATCCAGGTTACGGCCGAATCGATCTCACCGACATTCAGGAGGGCGTTCAGGGCCAGAGCCGGCCATGCCGGGTAAGAACCCGTCCATTGATGATCGGGGCGTATCGAAAAGGTCACGTCATGATCCCGCAGCGATAGCGCCCTCATCCATGTGGGAGTCTGCAATTCATCCTGGAAAAAATGCACCATCTCCCGCTTTTGCTGTTCCGTAAGATCGGCAGAAAGAGTGTTCAGTATCGTGCAGAAATCATAACAATGCCTGACAACATTCCTGCTCCCGTCGGGCTGGTTACAGTACCAGACCCCTTCGCCTTCTACATATAAGGTACGAACTCTGTCTAGCAAAGATTCAGCTTCAGTACGATACATAGCGGCTTCTTTCGTCCGGTTTCGCAGTCCCATCAACTCGACGGCGAAGCGCATGTTAAAAACATTTCCGGCGTTCATTCCCGCTACTTCGTGAGTATAGTTGCCTAAAGCCTCCAGCAGGTTTTCCGCACCTCCGTAATCGGCGAGACCATGCCCTCTTTTATCAAGCTTTTTCCAGTACGTCGCATAGGATATCAAATGATCAAACACGCTTTTACCCCCGATCACGGTTTCAAGCCAGTCAAAGTCACCCGTCCAGCGCAGGTAATCGCGGGCCATCCGGCACATGGCATAGTCGTTCACCGAGTAGGATGCTCCGATGGCTTTTCCCGTAAGGTATTCGGTACCGAAAAACTCATGGACGCCTGCCTCCATCCATATCTCCATCATTTTCCGGAGGACCTCTGGATCAAGCAGGGAAAGCAGACCGGAGCTCAGGCTGATATCCCAGAGGACGGTTGTCGTCACCCAGTAACGAGGAGCCAGGGTAACATAAATAGTTCCGCAGACAGAATCTTTCGTTGAACGACGGAAGGAAAGCGCCGTAAAAACAGTCATGTGATAGAGGTGCAGTAACGCTTCATTGTCGGTTTTCAGGAGCGGAAGGTATCCCGAAAAAGTATCATTGCCCGGCGTGAACGCGGCACGCAGCTCCTGATTCCAACGTTCGGATGTTTCCGTGAGAAGCTCATCAAATGAATTCCTGATTTTCATATACCCTGCAAGTGCCTGCTCCCTGCCGCTGCTCACTACGTCTGTGAAGGTGATCTCCTTCATTTCTCCAGACTCCAGCTCCAGGTTGTACACCAGCCACGATTTGTCGACTTCCTCCGGCCTTGGCCAGCAACCCTGCACAGAATAGGCATCCGAATGGAGGGCTTTGAACAATACATATCCTTCCGGCTCATTCACCTCCGCCACATTGTCGAATTCCCCGGGGGCCAGGGCTTCATCCCAGGCTGAAACGGACCGGGTAACCCCGCCGGAAATAGCGAGTTTTATCTCTTTCCGGATCGGACGGCCGGATGTGTTGCGTATCTGTATATTCACCTGAACCGCCGTCATGTCAAAAGGCAGGATAGTTCTGCTGACAAATTCCAGTCCGTCATGAACAGCTTTCCTTTCGATGACGCCGGGCTGCCAGCGGTAATCGACAGGCTCATTCCCTGCAGCCAGGTACACTCCGTCAACATACAGCAGGCCGGTCACCAATGAACCGTTGGATCCCAGCGGTGCCACATTGATCTCACCCTGGCTCAACGGCGGGAAGTGGATGTTCCGGATGGCCGTCACACCTTTGGCTGCCTGCACCTCACCTGCATAATTTGACAAGGCCGGCGGGTTAAAAACATCATGAAAACGATGCGTCATAACGATGCTGCCAAGCGATTCAACCGTAGGGATATACTTTTTCAGCGTTTCCGGTATGCGATATTTCAACTGGAGCATAATTTTCGTTTTTGATTTTGATCGGCATGGAAATATAACATGATCGGCATAAAGGAAGCTTACCCGATCCCGAAAGATTATCTTAGTAACCTGAGATCCGGCTGAGAACTTTCACAGGCATTACCAGGGCATTTGCCTGACATTTGACGAGACGTCGTCGTGAATCCATCATCATCCAGGGCGGATAATCTTTTGATGGGAAGGACAAAGAAACTCTCTGAATGGTTTTTCCCACCTTCCCTCGCCTGCCATTCTGATGAGGCGAAGCCAATCCCGACAATCGGGCGTTATCCACAGGTTCCGATGGTGGAAAAGGAACCCGACAAAAGACCCTTTCCCGGTTTTTTGTGCTTTATCATTGAAAACAAACCCCTGGGAGAGAAATGCTCTTTCTTTATGCCTGCATCCATGCTACCGTACAAGCTGTTGGGCCTACGTTAGTTCTTCATCGGAGAGCCGTGCAAGCAGGTTTTTCAGGTAATGCACGTTCTTTTCAGACTGTTCGATTAGCGGGAGACAATGGGTTTCGATGGTTATATGATCAACGATCCGGTCGTCGAGGAGTGCTTTAATCTGGCCCGGCCAGTCGATTTTGCCTTCCCCGAGAGGCAGACACTTAACCAGGGCTCCCAGCTTCGTATCTTTTGCATGTACATTCACGATATACTTCCCGACGGACTCGTAACCTTCAGGGAAGGGAATTTCATCCGTTCCATACGAATTGCAGGGATCCCAGTTCGACCGGAGCGCCGGATGTGCCACCTGTTCGATAAACCGCGCCGTATTTTTCCCCGTGTCGCAGAGAAAACCCGGCTCATTTTCCACAGCCAGCATCATGGATGCTTCCCCCACCATCTCCGCTGCCTTTCTTATAATCTCCGCCGCTTTTTTCCGCTGATTTAAGAGGTCTGTTGAATCGGACTGAAATCCGAAAACGATGATCAGAGAGCTCCCGACCTTCCGGGCAAATTCAATGGTTTCGGGCAGAACGACTTCCAGCTCGTGAGTGATGCCCGCCTGATCGGAGACCGGCAGTTTAAAGAGCCCGGGCGAGACGGCCGTGATGGTCAGTTCATGCCGGTCGATCAGGGCGCAGATCTCGTCCACTTCTTCCTTGTTCACATGCGGGATTCGCCCGCTTTTCAGCATACGAAGCTCGTACCGGCTAATCCCCCACTTCAATCCGTACGAGACGGCCTCCCTGAAGTCGGGAGCTATTTCATCGCTGACGATGCCTAATTCCAGTGTGCTCATAAAATACCTGTAGATTTAAAATAAAAGTTTTCGATTGCGGATTGCCGAGATCATTGATTCCCGGTTCTGCCATTGGCAGGTCGGATAATTCTGTGATTTTAGAAACGCACTGAGGATATCCGGCTGTGTATATCTCCCGCCGGTTTCTGCGGAACCCAGAGGTAAACTTTGCGTATCTCTGCGAGAACCTGACCTAACCGATTAATGAGCGTGTCATCCTCAAAGTACTTTTTGCAAATGCGAAAAGTAACCACCCGGGATGCCATGTGCATGTCGGGATTCCACCGGAGAGGAAATTTTTTAGCCGACAATTTTTAATGAAACAGATCCCGGGATTTCTATCTTACATGAATTCAATCGCTCAGAGTGTGGTCACGTTATGAGAGAGAACGGAAAACAATATTTGAAATTTTGTTCATATTTACAATTACGTTCATTTTTGTTATCCTGTTCTTCAGAGAAAGATTCTTCGGCCGGACCGCCAGCTGTGGAATCTGTTTTGACAGGATGGTTCAGGCATACTCCGTCCGGGTAATGGTAACCGGCGGCGTACGCGGCAGGTTTGTGAAAGCGGTTCCTGTGATGGTGAGAATGATGATCTTTTTATTTGAAAATGATAATAGAAGCCTTAGAGTAACAGAAGATACTTGGGAATCTAATAAGGTATAACTATGAGTGAGAAAATGTTCAATAATGAACATCCGGTATCAGAAGAGAAAGTTGCTTTCTTCCGGGATAACGGATATGTCAGATTCGACGACGTGTTGACCGCGGATGAAGTGGAAGCACTGCGTCGTGATCTGGATCAGGCTATGAAGGCCAAGAAAGGGTTTGTCCGCGACCTGGCGGGTTCGGAGAACGACGAAGGAGCCGGCCATAAGGATAAAATCCTGCAGATGCTGAACCTTTGGGAGAATTTTCCTGCAGTTGAGGCTTATATAAGAAGCGGACTTACGGCCCGGATAGCCCAAAAACTCACAGGAAGCCGGTCGATCCACCTTTTTCATGATCAGGCGCTGATCAAGGAACCGGGGCCGAGTGCTCCTTCCCCCTGGCATCAGGATCAACCCTATTGGCCCTCGAAGGAGCCCGGCATGTTATCTTGCTGGATGGCGCTCGACGACGTGACGATTGCCAAAGGCTGCATGCAGTTTATCCCCGGTTCCCATAAATGGGGTGAGTTCGAACCGATTTCATTTACCGGAGAGGCAGATGCTCTCAAAAACGCGGTTCCGGATGAACTGAAGGCGAAATGGAAGCCGGTTCCCGTTGAGTTAAAGGCCGGAAGCTGCACTTTCCATCACGGGCTTACCTTTCATTATACCAATGCCAATACAACCGACCAGACCAGAAGGGCGCTTGTAGTCATTTTCATCCCGGATGGAGTGAATTTTGCGGGAGATGACAAGATGGATCATCCTTTCAGCGATACGATCACCAGCAAAAAAGGAGAGCCTCTGCGCGGCAAAAAGTTCCTGAAGCTCGTTTGATCGACAGATAAAATCAATTACTTCGAATTTCCGATAAATTCATACCCTGAATAACAACGTGATAACAACCCTGCTGGGCGCCAGCCGGTCCGCTTTTATCTCATGCCGGTTTCTGTGTGAGGAGAAGATCGGATTTAATAAAATTCAATTATAGGATTTATGAAACCTGATACTATCCAGACTACAGTTGTCGGCAGTTACCCCATCATGGACTGGCTGGCTGCCTTACCAAGCGGGCAGGCGTTGAAAGACGCGACAAGCGTTGTTCTGAAAACGCAGGAACTGGCCGGGATCGACCTGGTCGCCGATGGGGAATTGTACCGTTTCGATATCAATCACCCCGAAACCAACGGCATGATCGAGTATTTTGTGCGGCCGTTGAGCAATGTGCGGAGCAGCATTACCCGTGCCGATATAGAAGCGTTCCGCAAGAAAGAGGGGATGCAATTTCGTGCAAAACCGGCTGCGGTGGTCGAAGGTCCCATAGGCGCGGGTACACTGAACCTGGTTGATGATTACCGTCGCGTTCGCTCACTTACGCGCTCGCCGCTGAAATTTACGATTACGGGTCCGCACATGCTTAGCAAAACCCTGCTGGACCACCATTATAAAGACCGTGCAGAGCTGGCTCACGCTATTGCCGGGGTGATGGCCGAACAGGTTTCGGAAATCGACGCCGAAGTTGTTCAACTGGACGAGGCGAATCTTCCCGGGTCTCCCGATGAATGGAAATGGGCCGCGGATGCCATCAACATTGTGCTCGACCGGATACCCCACACACCTGCAGTTCATTTGTGCTTCGGAAATTACGGCGGCCAATCGGTCCAGAAAGGTACGTGGACCAACCTTATCAGCTATATGAATCATATTCATGCCGATCATGTGGTGCTGGAGTTTGCCCACCGCGGTTACAAAGAACTGGAGCATTTTTCGGATTTACGCCCGGATCTCGGAATCGGGCTGGGCGTGGTGGACGTGAAGTCGACGGTTATTGAATCGCCGGAAACGATCGCTGCAAGAATCGAAGAGGCTGCAAAAATCGTCGGCAGAGAACGTATCAAATATGTCCATCCCGATTGCGGCTTCTGGATGCTCAAACGAAGTATTGCCGACGGAAAGATGCGTTCGTTGGTGAGAGGCCGTGATTTGTTTCTGGGGATCGACTGAAATCTAGCCACTATGTGAACGAAGGTTTCATAAAGCCCACAAATACATCATAGTGAACATTGTGAAACCTTTGTGCTCATTGTGGTAAAATACTCATGACTCGAAATCTGAATGACGACTCCGGTCAAGAACCCCGGCTCCGCGTCGATATCTGCTATTCCAATGTGACGAGCCTTCCGGAATATTCCGTGGGTCCGCATGGCAACGATCGCACCCTGCATGAGGCTCTCAGGGAGGCGGGGTATCAGGGAATCCAGGATGGCGTTCCCGAATTATGCCGCGAACTGGGGCTGCATTATACGATGAGCGGCCGGATTATAGAAGCCGGCGATGCGGAGGCAATCGCGCGTAAATGCCTGGATTCGGGCGCCGAATGTGCAACGGTACACATGGGTTGGGGTACCGATTCGGATGATCATATCAATCGTTTGCTGGAATCGACCCTTCTGGCGTCGGATAAATACGACGTGCCGCTCTACATCGAAACCCACCGCGCCACGGCAACCCAGGATATGTACCGAACGGTCGAAATGGTACGGCGCTTTCCGGAAATGCGTTTTAATGCCGATTTCTCTCATTGGTACAACGGCCTGGAAATGGTCTATGGGGATATCTCCTGGAAATTGGACTATCTGGCACCGGTTTTTGAACGGGTACGTTTCTTCCACGGTCGTATTGCGGATCCCGGCTGTATTCAGGTGCCCGTCCACGATGACCGGCCGCAGGAAAACGTGGAACATCTTCGCGAGATGTGGATTCGAAGTATGGCGGGTTTTCTAAGGGAAGCGAAAAAGGGAGATTATGTTGTCTTTGCGCCGGAACTGCTTGGTCCCGAAATCCACTATGCGCGGATGATTCCCGCCGGACCGGATGAATGGAGGGAGGAATCCGACCGGTGGCTTCAGGCGAAATTATGTGCCGATATCGCGAAAGAGTGCTGGACAGAAGCCGAACGCAGAACGATTCATCGAAATGTATAAACGAGATTCCATGAGATCTGCCTTCCCGGGGCAATTTTCCTTTCGAAGAACGGCTCAATGGAGAACGTCTTGTCGTTGGCCCATAAAGCGGTCTTCGACATGGGAAAAGCGCCCGCTATTCTGATTGTGCAACCTGAAGGATGATAGATTGTCGCCTTCAGCGTCTCTCCGAAAACGTCTTTAAATGTCTGATAATAATCGTCTCCAGGGGAAGGAGCTCCATCCATAAAAAGCATCCCGTCTTCTGTCAGCCTGAATCCATTGCCCTGCGACAAGGTTGCGTCAAAGAGGAGCCGGGCGCACGCGCCTGCGCCGGGAAGCTGGAAAAACGGATGTGCAAACCAGCGAAATGGAAGATCTCTGTCGGAGCTGTTCTGAATGATCGTGGCGATATCCAGGTGGTTGTCGATTAAAAGGACATTTCTTACCAGGTTGAAAGACCATGGATGAAATTTCTGGCGGGCGATCATTAATATGGAATCCGGAGCCGGATCGACTTCCCAGTCGCAGAAGCTGATAACGCTTGTCCGTCTCCTCATGATCGTAATGTCAGAATGATAAGCTACCTCTCCGACCCCCATGACGAGCGTCGGGTCACCATCCCGGATAGAGGAGTCTATGAGTGCCGGCTGAAATACCTCCGGCAGTCCCTGTCCGTCAGATACCGGCGGATCCGGCTCAGGGTAAAACGGCCCGGATAATAGAGGTCCCCGGTCTTTTTTCTCGATCTGCCAGACATGAACCCCGGAGCAGAACCGCGGCCCCATCCGCTCCTGATCGCTTCGCGGATCAATAATGGATACCTTCAGAAGGTTGTTTTTCAGGTACAGCAATGGTCTATAATAAGTTATGGCCGGTTAATACTGATCACCGTTATCAGAAGGGAGACAACATCCCTGTGTGTTTGCCTTCGAAACGGTCTATAATCTTCCACGTTTCTTCCTTTATAATTTCGATATCACGGGCATCATCTTCAAGTAAAATATCCAGCCAATATTTCCCATACTTGACATGATTGATTTCGTCGGACCAGTCGTGGTCGGCAAACAGGCGGGAACGGAGGTCTCCGGCATTGGTATATTCGCGGAAACGCGGTTTCTTCCGGGGCATGAAATGGGGTTCAAGCATCATGGTCAGGTAGCAGAGCCGGTTAACCAGGGGCATGGCCAGGCTATTCCGAAAAAGCTGCTGATTACAGCGGTCCGGTTCCAGGCCGAGTTCTTTCAGGCGAACCGCACCGAACTCCGAATGCCTCACTTCATCCCAGAACTGACGGGTAAGGTCGCGAATAAACCCCCAGGGAACGTTCTTTTCGAATGATTCAAATATAATCGTGGCCGCCATTGCAGCAGCATACATCTCATTGAAATAAACCCGGAACTGTTCAATTACGGCTTCACCAAACGAGAGCTTCAGTTTCTTCTCATGCGGCATCAGCGGCTTGTTGCTGATACGGTCGTCGAAAACGATTTTGTCCGGCATCCGGAATGGAGTCGGCGGTTCCGCATTGGGAGTAGTCGTTGCTGTTCGTGCCGTGGTGGTGAGAATGCCGCCGATATCTACCAGCGTATATTCCAGCGATTGGGCCCACCGGGTGGAAGCCTCCGGATCGGGATCGCTTCCGAGAACGTCGAATGCCCACTGAATCTGTTCCCTGATCTCCGGAATGATGCGTTTTATCAGATAAATATCTGCCGCATTAGCCGATGGATCGCAATGATCGAGTGTTTCCTGGTAACATTCGAGAAGCGCCTTCTTGAGCGTCAGATAAGAACCGCGGATGAAGGCATACTGATCGGGAGCATCCATAACCGTCTCCACCCATCGTTCAAGTGAAGGATCGATATTGGCCTCGGGATGCCCCCCGCGCAGTAATTGCAGGCGTTCCCGTATCCAGCCGGTATGCTCGGCATGATTCCAGGCATGATAGCCCAATTTGTATTTATGCTCGTAAGCCGGGGCAGCGACAAACCAGCCGGCCGCCTGTTTGACAGACCTTTTTTCTATATAAGCGCATCGGCGCAGGCGATCTACCAGCTCAAATACATCGATTCCTTTTTCCATAAGGTTAATTATTTTTAGTTGTTATTATGATAAAAACAAATAGGTACTACTTCCAGAAAGATTGACGGTAGACCTATAAAAAGTTCGTTGAAAATTACAGGAGCCATGTCACTGATGATTTTTACTTGCTATCCGTGTTGAGAAATCGTGTTTTGAAGGTCGGCTGCTGACCGGCCATCTTGAGAAATACATCCAGCGGTACCACTTCGAAATCAGGTCCGAGCTGGTCCAGAATCTTCTTCACTTTCGCAATACTATTCCATTCCCTCACGTGCATGAGCAGAAAATACGGCCGTTTCTTGTTGAGTCTGGCCAGCTCTTTCAGATCATTGACCGCCCCTTTAACAGGCCGGTCTTCGGCCAGGTAATATTCAAAAGAAATAAAAGGCCGGCCGTCTCTGGACCAGAAGGTATTGGTCGATGAATATCCGTTAGCAAACCCGATGGCATCAGGCATGTACTTGTAATAGGCCTCTACGATCGATTTTGGCAGCCTGGTGTTGCCGGCTTCGGCAGTTCCCTCCGAGCGGTCCATGGTCTCGAAGATGTTTAAATCAAGAGAATCCATCAGGGCATACGCTTTCTTTATAACAGCGGGAAGGTACTTTTTAGGAATGGCTTTCGGATACATATATCCGGGACCGGATATGGCGCCAATAAACAAATCATTCTTCGTCGCCGTGCTGTAGAAGTATTCCAGGAAAACCGGGTTCATCCATTGCATGTTAAGAGTGACTTCGTAGGCATAAGGAATAGATCCGCGCCCCGGTTCATTCCAGGCGCCCAGTCCCAGGCCGTCGGTCTGTATGCAGGCAATATACACCTTCTTCTTCGGGATGTATTTCTTCCCCGGGACTACATTATGATTATTCTTATACTTGAATCCCGGTGAGGGAGAAGTGTTGCTGGTGAAACTCAGGTTAGGGAAAGTATTCAGTCCTTCCACCCGCAGCGCATAGCTGGAGGTCAGTGTTACGTAATTACGCTCCTGATCCTTGGCATAACTGTGCCATCCCATAACCATGGATAAGGGTTTCATATGGCTGAATATCTTATTTGCCATTGCATATTCGGCCGTATCTTCGGGAACGGTCGACAGATCGGCAAAAAATGATCTTTTAGATACGCCGAAATCAGCTATTCCCGGCTGCATACGATTGCCGGCCACACCGCCCATCCAGATCACAAATTTGTGATTGCATTGATCCCAGTAATGGTCGAAGGCCCAGCTGAAGATCTGGGCATCGTTCATTCCCTCAAAAGTCCCGCGGAAATCGGCGAGCTGCGAAAGCCCTGCTTTTTTGACCATCGGAATCATAGCGGGACTCACCACCACTGCTCTTTTGAGTCCCGCCACGGTAAAGGCGACGTCCAGGGAAGTTCTGACTTTGGGATCCCATACGACGTATCCTTTAACATATTTGCGAAACGTCTTGAGAGCTTCTTCCGGATCATTCAGCAGCTTAAAAGAATAGCCCATTTGATTTCGGTAGAAATTGAACAAAGGCTGGGTAAAACCAAAGTCCCACCCTTGCGGGTACAGGAAGTAGAGATTAGGATCCGTGGTATTGGCGAGTCCCTGCAGGCTGATCAGAAAGGCATTTTGGGGAAGCATCCCATCAATTTCCCAATTGTCAACCAGTCTCATATAGTAGGCCTGGTGTGCTCCCGCCCGGGCGAAAACATATTTGAGCGGAGCATCGGGGCGGCTGGAACGCCGGATGGTCATAGTCAAATTTTTGCCGTCCTGCGACAGTGCATAGGTACTGGTAGTATGAATTTCCGTACGCCCCTGGGAGACGATCACCGGATAGGTCGAGTTAACCTCCAGCACCCGGTTTTTCTCAACCCATCTGGCCGTAACCTTTTTTTTCGATCCCGGGATCATCGATACGTCCATATAGATGTTTGTCGGCCAAACCCGGGATTTTACCGCTACTTCGTTGCCCCGGCCATCCGTGGAAAGAAGCATGGAGTCAATCTTGGCAAGATGGGTGCCCCATTTCAGTACGATCTTCACTTTCGGGCCCTCATTCCGGATACGTAACGATACTGTACGGTAATGGTAAATAAGGGTTTTTGAACTCGATGCGGGGATCAATTTCCATTTCCCGCTTATACCCGGCTTATCGCGGCACTGGGCCTGACCCGCCATGAGGAATAGCAGGGGGAGTAGCAAATAATACGTATGATAGCGCTTTTTCATTTGTAGATCCTGGTCGTTGAGGTTAAGCTATAAAAGATTCATTATTGAACGATTGTTCAATATGTATTGTGTAAGCCGCGGTTACCGCCTGTTTAAACCACACATATTAGATGGCTTAAGAAAACAATATAATTGATGCGGAATAAGGCGGCAATCATTCCGTGAAGCAAGATCTGCTTACCGGGGGAAATGATCACGCCCTATTGGCAGTGGCGCGATCAGAGGGCCTTCTTCCATGACAAACGATCGGTTTGGGTTGATTGCATAACACCTGCTTTCTATTCACGGTGAACCAATAAAATATACCCCCGGCCGGGATACGGGCCGGGGGTAGGACGGACAACTACTTTTTACTTTTCGTTATCCATATCAAGAAACCGGGTTTTGAAGGTCGGCTGCTGACCGGCCATCTTGAGAAATACGTCCAGTGGAACCACTTCAAAATCAGGTCCGAGCTGGTCGAGGATCTTTTTTACGCGTTCGATGCTGTTCCACTCCCTCACGTGGATAAGGAGGAAATAGGGGCGTTCTTTATTGAGATTTGCCAGCTCTTTCAGATCGTTGACGGCGCCTTTAACACTTCGGTGTTCATCCAGATAATAATCGAAGGAAACAAAGGGCCGGCCATTCTTGGACCAGAAGGTGTAAGCCGGCGCATATCCGTTCACGAATCCGATGGCATCAGGCATGTATTTGTAATACGCCTCCACCACGTATTTGGGCAGTTCGGTATTACCGGTTACGGTCGATCCTTCCGAATAATCCATCGTCTCAAAAATATTCAGGTCAAGAGAGTCCATCAGGGCATCGGCCTTTTTGATGACAGCCGGAAGATATTTTTTTGGAATCGCCTTGGGATACATATAACCCGGTCCGGAAAGAGCACCAATAAACAGGTCGTTTTTTGTGGCGGTGCTGTAAAAATATTCCAGAAAAGCAGGGTTCATCCATTGCATATTCATGGTGACTTCATAGGCGTAAGGGATGGAGCCTCGTCCCGGCTTGTTCCAGGCGCCCAACCCCAGCCCGTCGGTCTGAAGGCATGCAATGTATACCTTCTTTTTGGGAATGTACTTCTTGCCGGGAACCACGTTATGGTGATTCTTGAACTTAAAGCCCGGAGACGGCGGCGTGAGGCTGGTGAAGCTGAGATTGGGGAATGTGTTAAGGCCTTCCACCCGCAAAGCATAGTGGGAGGTCAGGCGCACGTAATTCCGTTCCAGATCCTTGGAATAGCTGTGCCACCCCATAACCATGGAGAGGGGCTTCATATGGCTGAAGATCTTGTTGGCCATAGCGTATTCGGCCGTGTCTTTGGGTACGGTCGACAAATCGGCAAAAAAGGAGCCCTTGGCCACGCCGAAATCGGCGATGCCCGGCTGCATGCGGTTGCCGCCTACGCCGCCCATCCAGACCACATATTTGTGGTTGCACTGTTCCCAGTAATGGTCGAAGGCCCAGCTGAAAATCTGGGCGTCGTCCATCCCCTTGAAGGTTCCACGGAAATCGGCAACCTGCGTCAGGCCCGCCTTTTTAACCATGGGGATCATATCGGGGCTCACAACCACCGCTTTTTTGAGTCCGGCTACGGTAAAGGCGACGTCCAGGGATGTTCTGACTTTAGGATCCCACACAACGTACCCCTTCACATATTTCCGGAAGGTTTTGAGGGCCTCTTCGGGATTATTAAGTTCAGAAAAAGAATATCCCAACTTATTTCGATAGAAATTGAATAAAGGCTGAGTAAAACTGAAATCCCAATTCTCCGGATAAATGAAGTACAGATTCGGATTATCGGTATTGGCAATCCCCTGCAGGCTGATCAGGAATGCATTTTGGGGAAGCAAACCGTCGATCTCCCAATTATCCGCCAGCTTCATGTAATAAACATGGCGTGCTCCTGCGCGGCCAAACACAAAAGTCAGTGGTTCGCCGGGGCGGCTGGCTCGTTCGATCTTAAGCGTCAGCGTCTTGCCGTCCGGGGAAAGAGTGTACGTGCCGGTGGTGTGTATATCGGTCCGGCCTTGAGAGACGAGAACAGGATACGTCGACTCCACTTTGAGAACCCGGCCTTTTTCAAGCCATGAGGCAGTTACTTTTTTCTTTGAACCCGGGATCATCGACACTCCCATAAACACGTCGGTCGGCCATACCCGGTTATTCACAGATACCTCATTCACATGACCATTGGTAGAAAGAAGCATGGAGTCGATCTTTGCGAAGCGGGTGCCCCATTTCTGAACGATTTTCACGCGTGATCCTTCAAGTCCGATGCGTAATGAGGCCGAATTGTAGATCAGGAGCTGTGAGCTGGAGGCGGGAATCAGGGCCCATTCACCGCCCATATTTGGCTTGCTCCGGCCCATAGCAGGAAGGGCCATAAGGAACAGCAAAGGGATTATTAGATGATATTTGCGATAACTTTTGGTCATTTGCATTCTCCGGTTGTTGACTTTAACGTATAAAAAGTTCATTATCGAACAATTGTTCATTAATATGTGCAAAACACTCTTTGAAGGTGAAACTGGTTCTTTATGGCTCCCGTCTGCTCTCAGACAATATAACAAACAGGAACAAATTGTTGCGACCGGGACCGAATAAATCGGGAATAATTCAAAGAGAAGTTTCAGATAGTGGAAGGGCCTATTGACGAAAAACAATGGTTTGGATGGCAGACGAGTCATATTTAAAAAAAAGTAAATAATGGAAAGAAAATCGCTTTTTTCAGGGGGAAACCGGCTGCCGGCGGTGTACACAGGAGTGGAGAGATCGTCTGAGGCACGTTCGGAATGTTTATGCATAAATACAATGCCTCCTGCAAATCAATAAAAATCAGAAATATGATACAATACTTTAAACGACCGGAACGGCTATCCATGGCTGCAGCACTCCTGTCGCTGTGTTTTCTGTCTGCGAACTGCAGCCGGAACAGTCACCCATCGGGTGGAAAAGCCGGTGGACTTGCTTCCGATACGTCGTCCGCACCTCTTGGCGCACGGCTGTTAAAAGCAGGCATCGTCTTACATCAGGGGGCTCCCGAAGCGTGGGACGGTGGTATGGTGGAGACTCCGACAACATGGTATGACAGTACGAAGGGTGAATATGGAATGGTATATACGGGATATGGGCTGGTCGATCCTCAAAAGAGAAACAGAGGTTATTCTGCCGTCTCCAATGCGCAAATCGGGCTGGCCTGGAGCAGGGATATGATTCACTGGACCAAAGATCCTGGCAATCCCATGTTCGGTCCAAGTCGTGTGAAAGGAACTCCCGATGCAGCGGGAACAGAAGCGCCGTTTATGTGGTATGAAAACGGAACTTATTATCTGTTTTATATCGGAATGACGAAAGGCGGCTTTGAGGGCGGACAAAAAACAATCGATCTGGCTGTCAGCACTGACCTGAAACACTGGAAGCGTTACAAAGATAACCCTATCGTTTCGGCAAACGGAGATGGATGGAGGGCCTATGCGGTCTGGAAGCCGAATATCGTGAAGGCGAACGGGACCTATTATTTATTCTTCAATGCCACTGGTGTGGTAGATAAGAAGACGGAGGAAAGGGTCGGATATGCCACTTCAAAGGATCTTTTTCACTGGACCGTGAATGACCGGAATTCTCCGGTTCTCGGGGGAAATGGAAAACCGGGCACATGGGATTCTTCGGGCCGTGCAGCCGACCCCTTCGTATATAAAATTGGGAACACCTGGTACATGGCCTACTATAGCTGGGATGGGGAGCATGCCCAGGACGGCCTTGCCATGACCACAACCGGCGATTTTCCGCTTGGGTGGAAACCTTATGCCGGAAATCCTGTTCTGAAAACCGGATCCCCGGGATCATACGACGGCCAACATGCACACGAGCCGTCCATCTATATAGTTAAAAACCACTATTATCACTTTTACACTGCCGTTGATACTGCCGGGAACAGAAACATTGGACTGGCTCTCGCTACGCGGGGCCGCCATTGAACTGAGCCGACAAGTTCGATCATGTGAACGTCTGTAGGAGGTAGTAAAAGATGGATAATGCTTTTTTGGAACGAGTTTATGTCGGGCAGATATTTCCCCCGACATATTCACTCGGATAAGGAAGCGAATTGATCGGTTCTGCCTGTGTTTCACTTATATATTGAACACAGCTATCCTTCACCTAAACAGAGTAGCATTTTTTAATACATCAATGAAACGGAATATCCTCGAACATGCCGTTTTTCACACCAAAACAAGTCATATGATATCAAAACTTAAACATTCGCACCCGTTTAGCCTGGCTGTGACATTCATACTGCTGTGCTTCCTGTCCACAAACTGCAGCCGGAACGGTCACCCATCGGGTGAAAAAGCCGGTGGGCTCACTTCCGACACGTCGTCTGTACCTCTTGGCGCAAAACTGGCAAAGGTAGGCGTTGTCGTGCACAAAGGTGATGCCAAAGCGTGGGATGGCGGCATGGTGGATGCCCCGGTGGTATGGTACGACAGCGCAAATGGACGATATGGAATCGTATATACCGGATATGAACTGGTTAATCCTCAAAAAAGAGCATACGCCGCCGTTTCCAACGCCCAAATCGGCCTGGCATGGAGTAAAGACCTGATTCACTGGACCAAGGATCCCGACAATCCCATATTCGGACCAAGCCATGTGCAGGGAACCCCGGATGAATCAGGGACTACCGGTCCGTTTATGTGGTATGAAGACGGCACATATTATCTTTTTTATATCGGGTTAACCCACACCGGGTATGAAGGCGGACGCAAAACGCTGGACGTTGCTACCAGCACTGATTTGAAGCACTGGACCCGCTACAAGGATAATCCCATCATCGTGTCGGGAGGGGATGGATGGAGAAAAGACGCGATCTGGCACCCGGATATCGTGAAGGTCGATGGCACTTATTATCTGTTCTTTAATGCCACCGGCGTGGTGAATGGAAAAACCGAGGAACGAATCGGCTATGCCACTTCGAAAGACCTTTTTCACTGGACAGTAGACGACCAGCATTCTCCCCTTCTTTCAGGAAGCGGAAAACCAGGCAGCTGGGAAGCTTCGGGACGTGCAGGAAACCCCTGTGTATACAAAATTGGGGCTACCTGGTACATGGCCTATTACAGCTGGGACGGGAAACATATGAGAGACGGTCTTGCCACGACCACCGAACAGGATTTCCCCCTTGGATGGAAAAAATATGCCGGGAATCCAGTCCTGGATATCGGCCCTCCCGGATCGTACGATGCCATCCACGCCGGGGAGCCCTCCATTTATATCACCAAAGACCGGTATTATCATTTTTATACGGCTGTAGACACCAGCCGGAACAGGGATGCGGCGCTGGCCGTATGGCCGCCGCTGAAATGAGGTTTACAGTAGAGACGCGAAGTTTCGCGTCTCTACGCATTTCCCCGGTGTTTCATTACCATCGATCCGTCGAAGGACTTGCAGCCGGCAGAAAGAGATATACAAACGGGGGAGTAACGATTGAAGAATTGGGATGGAGAATTCAAAAATCGTTACTCCTTGTTCTGAAATCGATGGCCCCGATAAACCGGACAGGTTTTTAAACAACGGCGTTCAACCGCCAATGTGAAACCACAGGGGCTTTCAGCTTACGGCTATTTCATCATTTTAAAAATATGCATCCCGGAATCACACCGTGTCTGAAGCATCCCATACTGCTTAAAGGATTATCCATGGTGCATTTTTGGGCGCAATTAAATGCCTGGAAAATCAAGTCAACCGGTTCCTTTTTCGAAAAGGAATGAAAGTGGTTTAGATGTACGGTGTGTTTTTCTTCGCGAAGGAACAGAAATCATATTAGAACATTTGTTCAATAAAGAAATTTTGTTAATATTCCTTTGGGTAAGCAATGGATAAGATTGACGGAATGATTGTAGTCAGTAGAATAGGGACGCGAAATTTCGCGTCCCTACACGTCTACATAGGAGTTACAGGCTGAGGCCGGGTGCAAGAATGCAGACCGGAAGAATGATCCTGCTCCATTATAGTTCTGCGCTTTTGTGGTTTTTGGCAGAGAAATTATATGACGGATAAAGTGTAACATAGCATTGAT
>CAZNHE010000037.1:23878-25724 GCA_964572735.1 uncultured Chitinophagales bacterium
TTTTTTCTCACGCAAACCGTGGTCAACTATTGGCTGCAAAGCAAGCCGGAACCGATTTTACCGGACGGGTTCAAGATCATTTTCATCGGCTCGATCTCCGCGACGGCGGCTTCGCTTAACCGGCCGGAGTATTGCATCTCCAAAGCAGGACTGTCGATGGTGAATCAGCTCTGGGGTCTGCGCCTTGCGGAAGCGGGAATCCAGGTCATGGAACTGAGACCGGGGATCATGGAGACCGACATGACCAGCGGCGTGAAGGAAAAGTATGACAAGCTTTTGGCAGAAGGAGTGGTTCCACAGAAACGCTGGGGGAAACCGCAGGATGTCGCCCTGGGAGTCAAAGCGATACTCTCAGGTCATTTCCCTTTCACAACAGGAGAGTCGGTTTATATAGACGGTGGATTAAACATCAGCAGGTTGTAGTATGATTCGAATCGATAGAGAAATTACCCCGGAAAAATTGTTGCCGGCCATAGAGCGGCTGTTCGAGCTTTCCGGAGACAAATTGCAGCACTACCTGGTCGAATGGAGTCCGGAGGAAGGAACACCGGTTTTCACGGTCAAAGGAAAATACACCTCGCGCGGGTGGACCGAATGGACCCAGGGTTTCCTGTTCGGTTCCGCAATCCTCCAATACGACGTGACTGGCGAGGAAACTTTCCTCCGGCAGGGACGGGAAGGAACAACCCGGTACATGGCCAGCCATGTGAGCCACATCGGAGTTCACGATCACGGGTTCAACAATGTAAGTACTTATGGAAACCTGTTGCGCCTGATGAATGAAGGGCGCCTGGATGAAAATGTCTGGGAGAAGCATTTTTATGAGCTTGCGCTAAAGATCAGCGGTGCCGTACAGGCCTCCCGGTGGACGCAAATCGCCCCCGATGCAGGTTATATCTACTCCTTTAACGGCCCTCATTCGCTGTTTGCAGATACCATACGATCGCTTCGGGTGCTGGCAATAGCTCATCAGCTTGGGCACGTACTTATGGGGGAAAAGGACCGGAAGATCAGCCTCCTGAAGCGCCTGATCGAACATGCCGAAACAACGGCCCGTTATAATGTATACTTCGGAGAGGGGCGAGACAATTACGATGTACGCGGCCGGGTTGTCCATGAATCGATTTTTAATCTGAATGACGGTTCTTACCGCTGTCCGAGTACGCAACAGGGGTATTCTCCCTTCTCAACCTGGACACGCGGCCTTGCATGGATTATTTGCGGATATGCCGAACAACTCGAGTTCCTGGATACTATTTCAGAGGACGAATTGGGAACATTAGGTGGAAAAGAAGCTATCCTCGAACGTTTTTTAAGAACGGCAAGAGTGAGCTCAGATTTTTATCTCCAAAATACCCCTGTCGATGGCATCCCGTACTGGGACACTGGCGCGCCGGGACTGGAAAAAATGGGCGATTATCTGAATCGGCCGTCTGATCCTTATAATGATTATGAGCCGATAGACAGTTCGGCGGCGTGTATTGCGGCACAGGGACTGTTGCGACTGGGGAGATTTCTGGGAGAACGCGGCGAAGCGGAAACCGGTGAGAAATACTTTCAGGCCGGACTCACCGTGGCGGACGCCCTGTTTCGTGATCCCTATCTGTCCACCGATTCCGGTCATGAAGGACTCATTCTCCACTCAATCTACCACCGGCCCAATGGCTGGGATTACATCCCGCCCAAAAGCAAGATTCCCTGTGGAGAATCCTCCATGTGGGGCGACTATCATGCACGCGAACTGGCCCTGATGATTTACCGCATGGCGAAACGCCGGCCGGATTATTATTTTTTTATATGAGTTGAAGATTGAAGATTGAAGATTGAAGATTGAAGATTGAAGATT